>NZ_JACDCU010000275.1 GCF_013817365.1 Methylibium sp.
CGCCAGTTTCGTGCTGAGCGCGAAGGTGCTCGATCCGCAGTTCCAGGGCCAGACCAAGGAGCGCCTGAACTCGCGCGATGCGCTGCGCCTCGTCTCCACCTACGTGCGCCCCGCCTTCGAGCTGTGGCTCAACCAGCACGTGTCCGAAGGCAAGAAGCTCGCCGAACTGGTGATTCGCCAGGCCCAGGCGCGCCAGCGCGCGGGGCAGAAGGTCGAGAAGCGCAAGGGCTCCGGCGTGGCCGTGCTGCCCGGCAAGCTGACCGATTGCGAAAGCCGCGACCTCACGCTCAACGAGCTGTTCCTCGTTGAGGGCGATTCGGCCGGCGGCAGCGCCAAGATGGGCCGTGACAAGGAGACGCAGGCCATCCTGCCGCTGCGGGGGAAGGTGCTCAATTCATGGGAAGTCGAGCGCGACCGGCTGTTCGCCAACAACGAGATCCACGACATTGCGGTGGCCATCGGCGTCGATCCACACGGCGCGAACGACACGCCCGATCTGTCCGGCCTGCGCTACGGCAAGGTCTGCATCCTGAGCGATGCCGACGTCGACGGCTCGCACATCCAGGTGCTGCTGCTGACGCTGTTCTTCCGCCATTTCCCCAAGCTCATCGAAGCGGGCAACGTCTTCATCGCCAAGCCGCCGCTCTTTCGCGTCGACACGCCGGCGCGGGGCAAAAAGCCGGCCGCCAAGCTCTATGCGCTCGACGACGGCGAGCTCACTGCCATCCTCGACAAGCTGCGCAAGGAAGGAGCGCGCGAAAACTCCTGGGCCATCAGCCGCTTCAAGGGCCTGGGCGAGATGAACGCCGAGCAGTTGTGGGACACCACGCTCAACCCCGAGACCCGCCGCTTGCTGCAGGTGTCATGGGGCCGGCTCGATTTCCTCGCAACCGAGGGGTCGTTCAACAAACTGATGGGCAAGGGCGAAGCGGCCTCGCGGCGGGCGTTGATGGAGCTGCATGGGGACGAGGTGGAGGTGGACGTGTGAATCCCGCACCCGCCGCCACGCAGCTGCGCCTGCGCCCCACCATGCTGTTCGACCTCGACTTCGTGCTCACGGTCGAGCAGGACCCGGCCTGCCGGCCCTTTATTACGCCATGGGAGCGTACGCAGCACGAGGGCGCGGTGCGGTTTCCCGACTTCCGGCACTTCATCGTCGAGGCGGGCACCGGCACGCAGGCGGTCGGCTTCGTGATCCTGCAGGGCTGCCGCAGCCGGCATCGATCGATCGAGCTCAAGCGCATGGTGATCCAGGTGCAGGGGCAAGGTTTAGGGCGCGCGTGCCTGCGCATGCTCGAGCAGATCGCCTTTCGCGACCTGCATGCGCATCGTTTGTGGCTAGACGTGAAGGCGAACAACGTGCGGGCCAAGGCGCTGTACGACAGCGAAGGCTTTGTCGAGGAAGGGCGGCTGCGCGACTGCGTGCTCATTGACGAGAACGGCGTGCAGGGCTACGACTCGCTGATCGTGACGTCGATGCTCGAAGCCGAGTACGCCGAGCGGCAGCAGGCCGGGCAAGACGCTGCCTGAGAAGTTTCCGAGGACTTCGGACAGGGTCGGCCAGCGAGCGGCCGACGATCCGGCGAACTCTTGTCAGAACGCAGTGCGACTGCTTCGACGCCGCGACCTACAATCGGCATGACCAACTCTGGTCAATCCGTGTTGTCGACGAAGGACATGTCATGCAGGTCAACATTTACGAAGCCAAGACCCGACTGTCCGAACTGGTGGAGCAGGCGCGTCAGGGGCACACCGTGGTGATCGCCAAGTCGGGCACGCCGATGGCCAAGCTGGTGCCGCTCGATTCCGGGCCGAAACGCAAGATCAGGTTCGGCTTGATGAAGGGCGAGTTCATTGAGACGGCGGACTTCGACGATCCGCTTGCAGACGACCTGCTCGCAGCTTTCGAAGGCCGTGAGCCTTGAAGCTCCTGCTCGACACGCACATCGCCTTGTGGATGCTGCGAGATGCCCTTGAACTCAACGCCAAGGCACGCAAGCTGATCGGCGCCGCCGACGAGCTTTACGTCAGCAGCGTCTCGATCTGGGAGGCCGCCATCAAGGCGGCGGCCGGCAAGCTGCCGATCGACATGCCCCGCATGGAAGCGCAACTGTTGGCGACCGGGTGCCTTCCTTTGCCCATGACCTGGGCGCACGCCGTGGCCTATCGCCAACTGCCCCCCCTGCACCGCGACCCGTTCGACCGCATGCTCGTCTCGCAGGCGATGAGTGAGCCGCTGCGCTTCCTGACCCACGACGCCGCCCTGGCCGCCTACTCCGATCTCGTCACCGTTGTCTGAATGAACGACCTGTTTGCCCCCGTGCTGCCTGATCCGGGCGACGCCATCACCCTGGCCGACTACGCCGAGCGCGCCTATCTCGAGTACGCCCTTTCCGTCGTCAAGGGCCGCGCGCTGCCCGACGTGTGCGACGGCCAAAAGCCCGTGCAGCGCCGCATCCTCTATGCGATGGAGCGCCTGGGCCTGGCCTTCACCACGCCGGGCGGCCCCAAGGCGATGAAAAGCGCGCGCGTGGTCGGCGACGTGCTCGGGCGCTACCACCCGCACGGCGACAGCGCTGCCTACGACGCGCTGGTGCGCATGGCGCAGGATTTTTCGCAGCGCTATCCGCTGATCGACGGGCAGGGCAACTTCGGCTCGCGCGACGGCGACGGCGCGGCGGCCATGCGCTACACCGAAGCGCGCCTCGCGCCCATCACGCGGCTGCTGCTCGACGAGATCGACGAAGGCACGGTCGATTTCATCGCCAACTACGACGGCTCGACGCAGGAGCCGCGCCAGTTGCCGGCGCGCCTGCCTTTCGTGCTGCTCAACGGCGCCAGCGGCATCGCGGTCGGTCTGGCCACAGAGGTGCCGAGCCACAACCTGCGCGAGGTGGCGGCCGCTGCGGTCGCGCTCCTCAAGAACGAGAAGCTGGCTGAAGACGAGTTGCATGCGCTGCTGCCCGGCCCCGACTATCCGGGCGGCGGCCAGATCATCAGTGGCGAGTCCGATATCCGAGAGGCTTACCGGACGGGCCGCGGCTCGCTCAAGGTGCGCGCGCGCTGGAAGATCGAGGACCTTGCGCGCGGCCAGTGGAACCTGGTGGTCACCGAACTGCCGCCCGGCGTGAGCACGCAGAGGGTGCTCGAAGAGATCGAGGAGCTCACCAATCCGAAGGTGCGGGCTGGCAAGAAGGCCGTCTCTGCGGAGCAGGCGCAACTCAAGACGACCGTGCTCACCGTGCTCGACGCGGTGCGCGACGAGTCCGGCAAGGAGGCCGCCGTGCGCCTCGTGTTCGAGCCGAAGAGCCGCACGGTGGAGCAGCAGGAGCTGATCAACGTGTTGCTGGCACACACCAGCCTGGAGACTTCGGCGCCGATCAACCTCACGATGGTGGGCGCCGACGGCCGGCCGACGCAGAAGTCGCTGCGGCAGATGCTGGCCGAGTGGATCGGCTTTCGCCTGGCGACGGTGCAGCGCCGCACGCGCCACCGGCTCGGCAAGGTGCTGGACCGAATCCACATCCTCGAAGGCCGGCAGCTCGTGCTGCTCAACATCGACGAGGTGATCCGCATCATCCGCGCGGCCGACGAGCCCAGGCCGGCGCTGGTCGAGCGCTTCGGGCTGAGCGAACGGCAAGCGGAAGACATTCTCGAGATCCGCCTGCGTCAACTGGCGCGGCTGGAGGCGATCAAGATCGAGCAGGAGCTGAAGGAACTGCGTATCGACCAGGGCCGGCTCGAGGACATCCTCAACAGCCCGGCTGCACTGCGGCGCGCGGTGGTCAAGGAGGTCGAGGCCGATGCCAGACAGCATGGCGACGAGCGCCGCACTCTTATTCAGGCCGACAAGCGGGCGGTGGCGGAGGTGCGGGTGATCGACGAGCCGGTCACGGTGGTGATCAGCGGCAAGGGCTGGGTGCGGGCGCGCCAGGGCCACGGGCACCCTATGGCCAGCTTCGCCTTCAAGGCGGGCGATTCGCTCTACGGCACCTTCGAGTGCCGCACCACCGATGCGCTGCTCGTCTTCGGCTCCGCGGCCAACGGCGCGGGCCGCGTGTACAGCGTGTCGGTGGCGGGCTTGCCGGGCGCACGCGGCGACGGCCAGCCGATCACCTCGATGATCGATCTGGAAACCGGCACCCAGCCGCTGCACTACTTCGCCGGCCCGGCCGAGGCCACGCTGCTGCTCGCCAACACCGGCGGCTACGGCCTGCTCGCGAAAGTGGGCGACCTGGTCGCACGCCAGCGCGGCGGCAAGAGCTTCCTGAGTCTGGCCGAGGGTGACAAGCCGCTTCCGCCGAGCCGGGCCGACGGTGCGGCGCAAGTGGCCTGTCTGAGCTTGACGGGTCGCCTGCTGGTCTTTGCGCTGGATGACATCAAGCTCCAGCCCAAGGGGGGCCGCGGTCTCACCTTGATCGATCTCGAAGCGAGGGACGCCTTGGTCAGCGCGGCTGCATTCGAGAAGACGCTGCGGGTGCTCGGCAGCGGGCGCGGTGGCAAGGCCAAGGACGAAACACTGGGCGCCGCCGCGCTGACGGTTTATCGCGGCGCGCGCGCCCGCAAGGGCAAGCCGGCGGATATCGGCTTCAAGCCGACCTTGCTGCTGCGCACCTGAGCCGCGTTGCCACCTTGCGAGCGAATGACGGGCGGGCGCTTGCTTCGCCCGCCGAGCCGTTCGCCGGCTGCGGCGAGGTCACTTGCCGCGAGCCACCGGCCTTGCTCGCTTGGCCGAGGTCACGCCGGGTTTGGTCGCTGCTGACGTTGAAACCGACGGCTCGGCCGGCCGTGCGCTGACCCGGCGGCGCCGTGCCGGTTGTTCCGGTCGAGCGACGCTGGGCTTGGCGCTTTTGGTTGGCTTCGGCGGCGTCACCACGCCTGCCGGCGGCTGCACGGGCACGCTGGGCCACAGCGAGCGCCAGTAGCGCCACCAGTCTTCCGTGGCATGGGTCGTGTGTTGCCAGACGGCGCGTTGCGCCTCGGCGATGGCTTGTGGCGACCACAGGGCCGCATCGCGTCGCGATTCGGCTTTCGGCGCGGCAGTGCCGTTATCGGGCGGGTGGGGAAACCAGAAACGCCAGGGGGTCATGCTCGTCTCCTTCGGCGCGCGGTGCGCCGGTGACTAGCTTAGGCCTTGCGCAGGACGATGCCTCGAACCCGGGAACCGGGTGCGGGTTTGACGCGACAGTCTCAGCCTCGCAACCTGTCCCGTCTCGCTGCATCAGCGCAGCTTGCGGTCCCGCAGCAGGAGCAGCGCGGTCAGCGCGATCAATGCGAACAGCGCGCCGCTCCACACCTCGAAGGGCAGGCCGAGCAAGCGCGCGCTGGCAGCCTCCATGCAGGTGGCGGTGACCTGAAAGAGGAAGGGCAGTGCGGTTTCCAATCCCGTCGCACTTAGAAAGCGATCGGCCACCGTGAAGGCGCAGCTCGCGTCCTTGGCGGCCACCTGGTGCTGGAACACCGCTGAAGCGATGCCGCCGAGCGCAAGCGCCAGCACGCCGAGGGTGCTCAGCAGGCTTGCCGTGCGCGCCGCTATGGCCCATCCGATCAGCGCGACCACTGCAATTGCGAGGTACAGCACGCGCTGAAAAATGCACCACGGGCAGGGCAGCATGTCGAACGCGTGCTGCGCGACCAGCGCGCCGCTTACCGCGAGCAGGCAGACCAGCGCGATCAACGCCAGCACGCCGCGCGGCATGCGGTGAAAGACGCTGCCCCGTGGTTTCATTGCACCTCGGCGATCAGCTCG
>NZ_JACDCU010000276.1 GCF_013817365.1 Methylibium sp.
CGCCCGACCCGAGCAGCAAGATCGCCTGCACCATCGGCGGCAACGTGGCCGAGAACTCCGGCGGCATGCACTGCCTGAAGTACGGCCTGACGGTGCACAACGTGCTGCGCGTGCGCGGCTTCACCGTAGAGGGCGAGCCGGTCGAGTTCGGCTCGGAGGCGCTCGACGCGCCGGGGCTGGATCTGTTGTCGGCCGTGATCGGCTCCGAGGGCATGCTGGCCGTGACGCTCGAAGTCACGGTCAAGCTGGTGCCCAAGCCGCAACTCGCGCGCGCCATCCTGGCCAGCTTCGACGATGTGCAAAAGGCCGGCCATGCGGTCGCCGCGTTGATCGGCGCGGGCATCATCCCGGCCGGTCTGGAGATGATGGACAAGCCCATGACGGCCGCCGTCGAAGACTTCGTGCGGGCCGGCTACGACCTCGACGCTGCCGCGATCCTCATCTGCGAAAGCGACGGCACGCCCGAGGAAGTGGAAGAGGAGATCGGCCGCATGGTTGCGGTGATGGAGCAGGCCGGCGCCACGCGCTTTTCCATCAGCCGCGACGAGGCCGAGCGCCTGAAGTTCTGGAGCGGGCGCATGAACGCCTTCCCGGCCAGCGGGCGCATCAGCCCCGACTACATGTGCATGGACTCGACCATCCCGCGCAAGAAGCTGGCGGAAATCCTCACGCGCATCGGCGAGATGGAGATCAAGTACGACCTGCGCTGCTGCAACGTCTTTCACGCGGGCGACGGCAACCTGCACCCGCTCATCCTCTTCGATGCGAACGACCCCGACCAGCTGCACCGCGCCGAGCTCTTCGGTGCCGACATCCTGGAAACCAGCGTCATGCTCGGCGGCACCGTGACCGGCGAGCATGGCGTCGGCGTGGAAAAGCTCAGTTCCATGTGCGTGCAGTTCACGCCGGCCGAGCGCGAGCAGATGTTCGGGCTGAAGCGCGCTTTCGATCCGCAGGGCCTGTTGAATCCCGGCAAGGTCATCCCCACGCTGAGCCGCTGCGCCGAATACGGAAAGATGCATGTGAAGAAGGGCTTGCTGCCCTTTGCCCACCTGCCACGCTTTTGAGCCGATGAACACGACACAAGACGACGCGGCCGCGGCCACCACCGGGACCGCCCCGCGCACTCTCGCGGCGACCGAGCGACCCGACGCCGCGCTGAACGCCCTGGTGGAGCAGGTGCGCGCCGCGCAGGCGACCGGCACGCCGCTCGAGATCCGCGGTCATGGCTCCAAGGCCTTCTACGGCGGCGCCGTGACCGGCGAACCGCTCGAGACCGGCGCGCTCAGCGGCATCTCGAGCTACGAGCCGACGGAGCTGGTCGTCACCGCGCGCGCCGGCACGCCGATCGAGGCGCTGGAAGCGGCCCTGGCCGAGCAGGGCCAGTGCCTGCCCTTCGAGCCGCCGCGCTTTGCCGGTAGCGCGCACGGGCGCGGGACGCTCGGCGGCTTGGTCGCAGCAGGTCTGGCGGGGCCGTCTCGTGGCAGCGTCGGCGGCGTGCGCGACTACGTGCTCGGAGCCACCCTGCTCAACGGCCGGGCCGAGGTGCTGAGCTTCGGCGGCCAGGTGATGAAGAACGTCGCCGGCTACGACGTCTCGCGGTTGCTGGCCGGCTCGCTGGGCCTGCTGGGCGTGATCCTCGAGGTCTCGCTCAAGGTGCTGCCGGTGGCGCCGGCCACTGCCACGCTGCGCTTCGAGATGACCGAGCCCGCCGCGCTGCGCCAGCTCAATGCCTGGGGCGGGCAGCCGCTGCCCATCAACGCCAGCGCCTGGTGGGACGGCATGCTGCTTCTGCGCCTGCGCGGCGCGCGGGCCGCGGTCGATGCCGCCATCGCGCGCCTGGGCGGCGAGCGCATCGACGACGCGATGGCCACGCCGTTCTGGCAGGGCCTGCGCGACCATGGCGACGAGTTCTTCGTGCGCGCAGGAACCGCCGCCCAATCGGGCTCCGGCGCGGCGCTGTGGCGCCTGTCGGTGCCGCAGACCGCCGCGCCGCTCGATCTGGCCGGCGAGCAACTCATCGAGTGGGGCGGCGGCCAGCGCTGGTGGTGCAGTGCCGCCGATGCGGCCACCGTGCGGGAAACCGCGCAGCGCGCTGGCGGCCACGCCACGATGTTTCGCGGCGGCGACAAGGCGGCGGGCGTGTTCGCGCCGCTGGCCGCACCGCTGGCGCGCATCCACCGCGAACTCAAGCGCGAGTTCGACCCGGCCGGCGTGTTCAACCGCGGCCGGCTGTACCCGGATCTCTGAGCCGGCGCGTCATCACGAGGAGCACCGCATGCACATCGCCATCCTGACCTTCGACGGCTACAACGAACTGGACTCGCTCATCGCGCTCGGCATCCTCAACCGCGTCAAGCTGCCGGGCTGGCGCGTGTCGCTGGCCGCGCCGGGCGAGACGGTCACGTCGATGAACGGCGTGGTCGTGCACGCGCAGGCCTCGTTGGAGGAGGCCAGCTTGGCCGATGCGGTGATCGTCGGCAGCGGCATGCGCACCCGCGAGATCGTCCGCGATGCAGCCCTGCTCGCGCGTTTGCGGCTCGACCCGGCACGCCAGCTCATCGGCGCCCAGTGCTCCGGCACCTTGCTGCTCGCCAAGCTCGGGGTGCTCGACGGTGTGCCGGCCTGCACCGACCTCATCACCAAACCCTGGGTGCAGGAGGCCGGCGTCGAGGTGCTGCAACAGCCCTTCTTCGCGCGCGGCAACGTCGCCACCGCGGGCGGTTGCCTCGCCTCGCAGTACCTGGCGGCGTGGATCATCGCGCGCCTGGCCGGCCTCGAAGCCGCGCGCGACGCGCTGCACTACGTGGCGCCGGTGGGAGAGAAGGACGACTACGTGGCGCGTGCCATGAGCCACGTCTTGCCGTGTCTGCCGAGCGCCCCACAACACCCCGAGGCCGCGCTGGCGGCCCTCTGAATCCTCTTCATGCAAACGAATCTCGCTCCTGAATTTCTAGGCACCGCTGACGGCGCCGACGCCGAAGCCATCCTGCGCAAGTGCGTGCACTGCGGTTTTTGCACCGCCACCTGCCCGACCTATCAATTGCTCGGCGACGAGCTCGACGGCCCGCGCGGGCGCATCTACCTGATCAAGCAGGTGCTCGAAGGCGAACGGCCGACGCGCAAGACGCAGATCCACCTCGATCGCTGCCTGACCTGCCGCAACTGCGAGAGCACCTGTCCTTCGGGCGTGCAATACGGCGCGCTGGTCGACATCGGCCGGCGCATCGTCGACGCCAAGGTCGAGCGCCCGCCGGCCGAGCGCGCTGCGCGCATGGCACTCAAGGAGGGCCTGACCTCGCCGCTGTTCGCGCCGGCCATGAAGCTCGGCCAGTTGTTCCGTCCCTTCGTGCCGGCCGCGCTCAAGGGCAAGGTGCCGCCCAAGGCGCCCGCGCGCGCGCACCAGTGGCCGACGCGCACGCATGAGCGCAAGGTGCTCATGCTGCTGGGCTGCGTGCAACCCTCCATGGCGCCCAACATCAACAGCGCCACCGCGCGCGTGCTCGATGCGGCCGGCATCCAGACGCTGGTGGCCGACGGCGCGGGCTGCTGCGGCGCGATCCGCGCGCACCTGAACGACCACGAAGGCGGCTTGAACGACATGCGCCGCAACGTCGACGCCTGGTGGCCGCTGGTCGAGGGCCTGACCGGCCAGGGCAAGGTCGAGGCGATCGTGATGAACGCGTCGGGCTGCGGCGTGACGGTCAAGGACTACGGCCATCACCTGCGTCACGATCCGGCCTATGCCGAGCGCGCGAACAGGATCGCTGCGCTGACGAAAGACCTGAGCGAGCTGCTGCCCGAGCTGGTTCCCACCTTGAAGTCGAAGCTGCGGCGCAAGGCTCCCAAACTGGCCTACCACCCGCCCTGCACGCTGCAGCATGGGCAGCAACTGCGCGGTGGCGTCGAAGTCGCCTTCACCGAGCTGGGCTTCGAGGTGGCGATCGCACCCAGCGAAAGCCACCTGTGCTGCGGCTCGGCCGGCACCTATTCCGTGTTGCAACCCACGCTCGCTTATCAGCTGCGCGACCGCAAGCTGGCTGCGCTCGCGCCGCTTCGCGCAGAGGCGATCGTCTCGAGCAACATCGGCTGCATCCAGCACCTGCAAAGCGGGACCGGGGTGCCGGTGCGGCACTGGGTCGAGGTGCTGGATGAGGCGATTGCTGATTGAGTGGGACTCCGCAGCCCGCGATGCTGTATCTCTGCCGCGCCACAGCCGGGGTCTCGTGACGCTTTCCCTTGGGCAAGCACCTTCAGAAGGCATCCCCGGATAGCGACCGGCCCCTAAACTCCGGCTCGATGAGCCAGCCCTTGATCCTGATCGTCGACGACGATGCGGAGTTGTCGCAGATGCTGGTCGAGCTGTTGACGCGTGAAGGCTGGGCCGTGCACGCCGTCCTGACGGCGGGCGATGGCGAGCGAGCCATCCCCCAACGAAGGCCCGAGGTGGTCGTTCTCGATCTTATGTTGCCCGACGCCAACGGCCTGGACGTATGCCGGCGCTGGCGCGGGCTCTACCCGCATCTAGCCATTCTGATGCTCACGGCGCGCGGTGACGCGCTGGACCGAGTGCTGGGGCTGGAGATTGGCGCAGACGACTATCTGGCCAAGCCTTTCGATCGGCGCGAACTGGTCGCGCGGATACGTGCCTTGCTGCGTCGGCAGTTGCCGGGATGGGCCACGCCGGCCCTGCTGCGCTTCGACGGCTTGACGATCGACCGCCTACAGCGCGAAGTCGTCGTCGGCCAGCGCGTGGTGGCGCTGACCGGCATCGAACACAAGCTGCTGCTGGCGCTGGCTGGCGAGCCGGGCGTTCCACGTTCGCGCGAGCAGCTCTGCGCCGCGGCGCAGAGCGGCAATTACAGACCGCTCGACCGTACCGTCGACGTGCAGGTGGGACGACTGCGCCGCAAGCTGGATGAGGCCGCACCAGGGCGAGGCTGGATCGGAACCGTACGAGGTGAAGGCTATGTCTTCATGCCCCGCCGGGCTTGAATGCGGCGGCGGCAGCCTTGCATGACTCGAAGGCCCCGTTTCGACAGCCTGTTCGCCCGGCTGCTGCTCATGCAGGCGGTGCTGTCGGCATGCGCCGGCGTTCTGTTCGCGTCGCTGCTCATGATCGAACGCTCCGTCCTGCTGGCGCAGCCCTATGCCGAGATCTGGGCGCCGATGTTGGCCCGCGTCGCAGCCATGCCCCAGGACGCCGCGACGCTGCCTGCCATCGAGCGGCGGGCCATGCCACCGCAGGGCCCGAGCCTGCGCGTACCGAACAGGCCCGGTCCGTTGGCACTGCGAAAGGCATTGGCGCAGCGGGGCGTGCACGTAGACGACTTCCTGATCGAAGTGAGCGCAGGCGAGCCGAGAGTCTGGCTGCGCGTGCTGCCCCCAAGGTTACCGCCCGTCTGGCTGGGCATCTCAGAGCCGCTGCTTCTGCCGCAATGGTCATGGCGTCTGACGGTCGGCTCGGTGTTCGTGGTGCTGTTGGTCGCGGCGCTGAGTTGGGCCGTTGCCCGGCGGCTCGCCCGGCCCCTGGAGCAATTGCGCACGCATATCCAGGCGCATGCACCCGGAAGAAGGGATGCTGGGCCCGCTACCGCAGACCCGGCAGCGACAGTCGGCGCATCGGTCGAGATTGCCGCCATCTCGCGCGCCTACACGGACCTGCTGGCCCGGTCGATCGCTACGAGCGAGAGCGCGCCGTCCTGCTTGGTGGCGTGTCGCACGATCTGCGCAGTCC
>NZ_JACDCU010000277.1 GCF_013817365.1 Methylibium sp.
CGGGCACTGATCGAGCGCGGCATCGCGGCCGATGGCAGCCTCGGCTGGCGCGGGGCGCCGCCGGTGCAGGCACGTTTCGTGGTCACCGGCGATGCGTTGCGCTCGGTGCGCTCGCGCCTGTATCCGCCGCCGGCTTTCCTGCGTCGTTTCGGGGTCGACGTGAGTGTGGGGCCGGACGACGCTGCGCAAAGCCCCGGCCGGGTGCTGCTTTACCTCACCGGACTGGCACAGGTGTCAGATCTCGATCGCCTGGAGTTCGTGCCCGGTGCCCTGGCCGACCACATGACCTCTTTCGGCGGCCAGCTCGACGGCAGCAGCACTCAGACGAGCGCCCGGGCCTGGCTCGACGCGGGCGCGACCGCCAGCTACGGAACGGTGAGCGAGCCCTGCAATCACGTGCAGAAATTTCCGCATCCCCAGGTCCTGCTGCGGCACTATCTGCAGGGCAGTACGGCACTCGAGGCTTACTGGAAGAGCGTGGCTTGGCCGTCGCAGGGGGTCTTCATCGGCGAGCCGCTCGCCGCACCGTTCGCCCGGCCGTAGCGCACTGATACGCTTTGCGCCTTTTCTTCGGGGTCGTCTTCCCATGCTGTTGCTGCTCTCGCCCGCCAAGACCCTCGACTACAACCGCGCCGCGCCCGTGGAGGCGTCCGGCAGGCCGCACTTTGCCGGCCGTGCGGCTGAGTTGATCGATGTGCTCCGCCAACGCACACCGGCCCAGATCGCCGGGCTCATGCACCTGAGCGACAAGCTGACTGAGCTGAATGTCGCGCGCTACGCCGCCTGGCGGCCCCGCTTCACGGCGCGCAACAGCAAGCCGGCCCTGTTCGCCTTCAACGGCGACGTCTATGGAGGCCTCGATGCCGGGGGCCTGGACGCCGCCGACATCGTCTGGGCCCAGGACCATCTGGCCATCCTGAGCGGGCTGTACGGCGTGCTGCGCCCACTCGACAGCCTGCAGCCCTACCGTCTGGAAATGGGCACGCGCCTGGCTTCGTCACGCGGCAAGGACCTCTATGCTTACTGGGGCGACACCATCGCCCGGTATCTGAATCGCCGGCTGGTCGGGGAGCACGAGCCGATCGTCGTCAACCTGGCTTCCGAGGAGTACTTCAAGGCGGTCGACCGCCAGGCACTCCGTGCGCGCGTGGTGCAGTGTGTGTTTCAAGAATGGAAGGACGGCGGCTGGAAGATCATCGCATTTCACGCCAAGCGTGCCCGCGGCCTGATCGCGCGGCACGCGATCCGTACGCGCGCGAGCACGCCCGAGGCGTTGCAGCGGTTTCAGCTCGAAGGCTATGCTTTCGATGCTGCCGCCAGCGAGCCGGACCGGCTGGTCTTTCGCCGTCGCAGCGCCTGAAGTCTCTTGCCGCGAGGACTGTCCGATGACACTTGCCGATATTCAGACCATCACGCCGGCCCTGCGCCAGTGGATCATCGAACAGGCCCGCGCGGGCCACCGGCCCGAAGCGGTGCTGGAGGCCATGAAAGGCAGCGGCTGGCGCGAGGATGTCGCGCTCGAAGCGCTCGAGACGGTGCTGAGCGGCGTCTTGCAACCGAACGCACAAGCGTCTGTGTTGCCGCCACCGAGCCGGGTGCCCGAACCCGCGCTCGATGGCTCCCCGGCCACGCTCCGGGCGCACGACCGGGAGGTGCGCATCGTGATGTCGCTGCGAGAGCCTCGAGTCGTGGTGTTTTCCGGTTTGCTCTCGGATGCGGAATGCGACGAGATGGTCGCCCTGGCCGGTGCGCGCCTGCAGCGCTCGCACACGGTCGACACCAGCACCGGCGACAGCGAGATCAACGATGCGCGCACCAGCGATGGCATGTTCTTCACGCGCGCAGAGCATCCCGTGTGTGCGCTGCTCGAGGCGCGCATCGCCGCGCTGCTGAGCTGGCCGGTCGAGAACGGCGAGGGCTTGCAGGTTCTGCGCTACCGGCCGGGCGCCGAATACAAGCCGCATTACGACTACTTCGATCCCGCGCAGCCCGGCACGCCGAGCATCCTCGAGCGCGGCGGCCAGCGCGTGGCCACCATCCTCACCTACCTCAACACGCCCACGCGCGGCGGCGGCACCACCTTCCCCGACGTCAACCTCGAGATTGCGGCGCAGAAGGGCTGTGCCGTCTTCTTCAGCTACGACCGGCCGCACCCCATGACGCGCAGCCTGCACGGTGGCGCGCCGGTGCACGAAGGCGAGAAATGGGTCGCCACCAAGTGGCTCCGCGTCGATCGGTTCGACTGAGCGGCAGTCGCACTGCCGTCCTCGCGCAGGAGCCCATGGGAGGGCATGCTTGCCTGTACGCAGTGCGAGCCGTTGATCTAAAGCGCCGACGGCGCCACCGGGCGAGCGTGACCTTCGCTTGACGCTCAGCGGCCGCGACCACCGCTGCGATGCCCACCGGCGTTGCCGCCACGCGGTCCTGCCGCTGCGCCGCCACGGCTACCGCCCGGAGCACCGCCTCGCGGCGCACCCGAGCGCGGTGCGCCGGCACCCCGACCTCCTCCCGATCGCCCGCCACCGCCGCCCAGGGTCTGCCGCCCGATCTGAATGGGCTGCGCGACCGCACGCGGGTCGGGCTCGAAGCCCGGCACGACCTCGCGCGGGATGCTGCGCTTGATGAGCCGCTCGATGTCGCGCAGGAAGGATTCCTCGTCCACGCAGACCAGCGAGATCGCTTCGCCCTGCGCGCCAGCGCGACCGGTGCGGCCGATGCGGTGCACGTAGTCCTCGGGCACGTTGGGCAGCTCGAAATTCACGACGTGGGGCAACTGGTCGATGTCGATGCCGCGTGCGGCGATGTCGGTGGCCACGAGCACCTGCAGATCACCCGTCTTGAACTCGGCCAGCGCCTTGGTGCGCGCAGTCTGACTCTTGTTGCCGTGGATCGCCATGGCGGTGATGCCCTGCTCGTTCAGATAGTCGGTCAGCCGGTTGGCGCCGTGCTTCATGCGGCAGAACACCAGCACCTGGTCCCAGTCCTGGCTCTTGATCAGGTGCGAGAGCAGTTCCTTCTTCTTGTCGCGGTCCACTGGGTGGAGCTTCTGCTCGATCAGCTCGACCGTGCTGTTGCGGCGCGCGACTTCGATGACCTGCGGCTGGTTGAGCAGCCGGTCGGCCAGCGTCTTGATCTCATCGCTGAAGGTGGCCGAAAACAGCAGGCTTTGCTTGTGCTTGGGCACGATGGCCAGCACCTTCTTGATGTCGTGGATGAAGCCCATGTCGAGCATGCGATCGGCCTCGTCGAGCACGAAGATCTCGATCTTGCTGATGTCGAGCGTGCCCTGCTGGTGGTGGTCGAGCAGGCGTCCCGGCGTGGCGACAAGGATGTCGACGCCGCGCCGCAAGCGATCGACCTGCGGCTGCATGCCGACGCCGCCGAACATCACCATCGAGGTGAGCTTGGCGTGCTTGCCGTAGATGCGCACGCTTTCCTCGACCTGTGCCGCGAGTTCGCGGGTCGGCGTGAGGATCAAGGCGCGCACGGGGCTCTTGCCCTTGGCGTCGCGCACGGCGGGCTTGGCCATCAGACGGTGCAGCATCGGCAGCACGAAGCCGGCGGTCTTGCCGGTGCCGGTCTGCGCGCCAGCGAGCAGGTCGCCGCCGAGCAGCACGGCGGGTATTGCCTGCCTTTGGATCGGCGTGGGCGTGTCGTACCCGGCTTCGGAAACGGCCTTGAGCAGGGGCTCGGCGAGCCCCAGTTCTTCGAATGACATGTGAGAGTGCGCCCGAACGGGCGTTGGCATCAATCTGCGGCCACGTGCGGAGCACGCGCGCCAGTCACAGACTGATTGGAGAGAAGGGTCGGAATCGACTGCAGCGCTCGGGACTGGAACTGTGCGCTGCGGCTGCGATTGTAAGCGGCGTGTGCGGCGCCGCGAGGCTGCCGCGTGCGGAACCCTTCACGGCTCAGTGAGCCGGCCGAGGCGCTTTCGCATCCACGCCGCTGAAGCCGTCGCGGTTGGGCAGGCGCACTTCAGGCAGCGTCTTCGCGTTTATCTCGTCGTGCTCGCCGATGACGCGGTTGGCGTAGAGAAGGTAGGCGGTCAATGCGTAGACCTCGTCGGCGCTCAGGGAGCCCGGCGCGGTCATCGGCTTGGCGCGGCGGACGAAGTCGAAGATCGTCGTGGCATGGGGCCAGTACAGGCCGATGGTCTTGTCGGGCCACTCGCTGGTCAGCGGCTCGCTGCCGCCGGCCAGTTCTTCGGCGCTGGCCCCGCGCCCGCCGTCGCCGTGGCAGACGGCGCAGTGGGCCTGGAAGAGCATGCGGCCCTGAATGGCATTGCCGCGGCCGGGCGGCAGGCCGCGGCCATCGGGAAAGACGTTCAGGTCGAAGCGGGCCGCCGCGGCCGCCTCGATGGGTTGCCCCAATCGAGGCGCGACCGTTTCACTGCCGACAGCGTCACCCGCCAACGCCGTGCCTGCGGCGAGACTGCACAACAGCACCACCGCCATTTCACGCATAGACATGCGTGAGCGTCCCTTCGGCATCGACTGCCCAGGCGACGATGGCGTTGTAGTGGAAGTAGCCGTTCAGGCCGCGCTCCTGAACCAGCACCTCGCGCTCGGGCTGCACATAGCCGGTTTCGTCGGTGGCGCGGCTCTTGATCACTGTGGGCTTGCCGTCCCAGCGCCATGCAGCGCGAAAGCGCGTGAAGCAGCGCGGCAGCACCGGCTCCTGCAGCGCGGCCGTGGCCCAGCTTTGGCCGCCGTCCGCTGAAACATCGACCTTGCGGATGCGGCCGCGGCCGCTCCAGGCCAGACCGCGTATCTCGTAGACGTTCGGGCCGTGCATCCGCAGCCCTGGCGAGGGCGAAGTGATGAGCGACTTGGCGTCCATCACGAAAGTGAATTGGCGTGCGTGGCCGTCCGACTGGAGTTCGGTGTACTTGGCCGTCTCGTTGCGCGCCATGACGGGCTCGGCGCTCAGATGAAGGCGGCGCAGCCACTTGACGTTGAGCACGCCTTCCCAGCCGGGCACCACCAGCCGCAGCGGATAACCATGCTCGGGGCGGATAGGCTCGCCGTTCTGATACAGCGCGACCAGCGCGTCGTCCATCAGCTTTGCCAATGGCAGGCTGACATTCATTGCAAAGGCATCGCCGCCTTCGGCGATCGCCCAGGCCGCTTTTGGGTCGAGCCCGGCTTCGTTGAGCAGCACCGACACCCGCACGCCGGTCCACTCGTTGCACGAGACCAGCCCGTGGAAACCACCGACCGAGCGCTGAATCGGCTCCGGGTGCCAACCGGCATTGCTGTTGCCGCCGCACTCGATGAAACCGAGGTGCGAGCGCATCGGATAGCGCTCGAGGTCGGTAACGGCGAACTGCAGCGGCTGCTTCACCAAGCCGTGGATCAGCAAGCGGTGCTGTTTCGGATCGATCTGCGGCACGCCGTTGTGGTGGCGCTCGAAGTGCAGTCCGCTGGGCGTGATCATGCCCTCCAGGTCTTCGAGCGGTGTCCACGAAACGCCGTTGCCGGGCAGCCAGCGGTTGCCGGCGATGGTGCGCATGAGGGCAGCTTCGTGCTTCGAAGGCTGGCCATAGCCTGTGAAAGGCTGCCCGGGGGTCCGCATCCACGGCGGGCGAGCTTCGACGGTGTCGGTGCCGGTCTGCGCTGCGGGGGTGCCGGCTGCGGTGGCCGAGGCAAGCACCAGTCCGCGTTGAAGCAGGGCCCGCCGGTGCAGCAATCCGCCACCGGCGACCGGCTGCGGCTCCCCGCCGTCCGCGTC
>NZ_JACDCU010000278.1 GCF_013817365.1 Methylibium sp.
GTTTGAGCACCGTTGCCAGCGAGGGTGCGGACAACCCCCTTTCGACCTTCGACAAATAACTCTTGGTGATCTCGGCGCGCCGGGCCACTTCCTCCAGGCTCAGGCTGTTGAGCGTGCGCAGGGCCAACAACCGAGCGCCGAGCGACTCGACGACGTTGTCGACGGCGGTGCTCCGAAAGGCACCGTCCGATTTGGCCGCTCGAGCGGTCGCTCCCTTGCTGAATGCGTCGTCCATGGAGCTCGCGGTCGTTGAGAGCCTGCGATTCTAGAAGGACACACGTGTGTCATACTGGACACAACAGTGTTTTCATCGCGACTCAACCGGGAGCAGACGATCATGAACCGATTCGTACGACGCCGCGCCATCCTGCAGATCATCGGCTTTGGCTGCGCCGCAGTGGCGAGCGCCGGCGCCGCCGCGCAAGCCTATCCCGACAAGCCCATACGGATGCTCGTGCCCTTCGGCGCTGGCGGCATTACCGACCTTGTAGCGCGCGCTACGGCCGAGCAGCTGGGCAAGGAACTCGGTCAGCAGGTCGTGGTGGAGAACAAGCCGGGCGCCGGCGGCAACATTGCCGCCGAACAACTCACACGATCGGCGCCCGACGGCTACACCCTGATGCTGACCACGATCGGCCTGGTGTCCGTGAATCCTCACACCTACGACAAGGTGCCGTTCGACAGTTTCAAGGACTTCAGCTACATCTCGACGGTCGCTTCCACGCCGCATGCCATCGTGCTCAACCCGTCGGTTGCGGCCGACTCGCTGCCGGCGCTGATCGCGCTTGCAAAGAAGCAGCCCGAGGGCCTGTCCTTCGGCACGGCCGGGTTCGGCAGCTCACCGCATCAGGGTCTCGAAATCCTGCAGGCCTCCACGAATACGCGGCTGCTGCACGTCCCGTACAAGAGCGGGGCGGAAAGTGTCACCAGCGTCCTGGGCGGCCAGGTCTCCATGACCTTCGAGGCCTTGCCCGTGGTCATGCCGCATGTCGCGACGGGCAAGCTCAAGGCGGTCGCGATTGCGGCACCGAAGCGGCATGGTTCCGCGAAAGAATTGCCCACCACTGCCGAACTGGGCTTCCCGGCCATTCAATCCGCCTCGGTGTCGGGGTTGATCCCGCCGGCCGGCGTGCCCGCCTCGATTGTCGATACGCTCAACAAGGCCACGAAGAAGGCGCTCGACGATCCGGCGCTGCAGGAAATGCTGTTCAAGCAGGGAACCAATGTGGCCGGCTCGACGCCGGAAGAGTTTCGCGCTCTGATGGCCGAAGAGCACCAGAAATGGGGCCGGCTCATGAAGGCAGCGGCCGCAGCCAAGAAATGACGCGGATGACGAGCGCTACGAAACAGGAGTCGCCATGAGCACGCTGGAGATGAGCAAGTCGCAGATCGTCGATCGGTCGATCGAGAGAATGAATGCGAATCTGGAAAGCACCGCGCTGCCCTTGCGCGACGCTGTGGCCGAGACGTGCCGCATTCTTTTCGCCTTCGGGCACGACTCCGGTCTGGCGGGCCAGATCAGCGCTCGAGCCGAGAAGGAAGGAGCCTTCTGGACCCAGCGGCTGGGTCTGGGTTTCGACGAAATCCGTGCCGACAACCTGCTGCTCGTGGACGAGGATCTCGAGGTGATCGAGGGCGACGGCATGCCCAACCCCGCCAACCGGTTCCACGCCTGGCTCTACCGTGCGCGGCCGGATGTGCAGTGCATCGTTCACACGCACGCACCGCACGCCGCGGCGCTGTCGATGCTGGAGGTGCCGCTCGAGATCGCGCACATGGACACCTGCGTGCTCTACGGGCAATGCGCTTTCCTCGGCAAGTGGCCCGGCATTCCGGTCGGCAACGAAGAGGGCGAGATCATCGCGAACGCCATCGGCGACAAGAAGGCGATCCTTCTGGCGCACCACGGTCTGCTGGTGGCCGGCAGCAGCGTCGAAGAGGCCTGTGTGCTCGGCGTGATGTTCGAACGCGCCGCGCGGCTGCAGTTGCTGGCGATGGCCGCTGGAACCTTGCAACCGATCGCGCCCGAACTCGGCACGGAAGCGCAGCAATGGATCATGACGCCGCGCCGTACCCAGGCGACGTTTGCCTACTACGCTCGGCGCGTGCAGAGGGACGCTGCGCAAGGCGCGCGCTAGCCGGCCTTGGACCTTGCGCGGCCGAGCGCGCAAAGCGTGATCAGTAGGGCACCGGCGAGCCCGTCCATTCACCGGTCAACGGCCGGGCCCGGGCGAACGCTTCGGTCGCCTCGCACCAGCCGTCGCAGGCATTGCGCCCGGGCCGTCGCCGCCAGAGATTGAGCAGCCCCTTGCACTTCGCATAGAAGTGGAAGAAGCGCAGTACCTTGCGGCGTTCGGCCGCGCTCGGCGGTTGCTCGCTGCAGACCAGCTTGTCGTCCGACATGCCGCGGTCCATCAAGCTGACGGCGCCCCACGCCTTGACGCGCAGGCGCGTACCGAAGGCCAGGCGCGGGCCGAGCACCAGTGCGTCGAGCAGGTCGCCCTCGAGCCCCAGGTGGGTCGGCACGGCGCCGTAGTCGAACGGGCAGGGCAGGGGAGAGACGAAGTCGATGCTGCCGTTCGAGCCGCGCTTGAGGAAACTGCTTCGCGGCACCTCGATGACGACCTCGACTTCGAAGGGCGACGCAGACGCGTTACCGAGGGGCGCTGGGACGGCGGTCGGCGCACGCATCAGACGAGCTTACTTCCGGTGTCGCTGATGCGGGAATAGATCATCGGCACGCGACAGGCCGATCCGCTGCTCAGACCACCCGACCAGGATCGATCTCGCGCAGCCGTTGATCCACGTAATAGCCGCCGTACTCCGTGTATTGCAGGAACCCGCGTGCGCAGCGCCGGCACAGCCAGACCTCGCAACGGTTGTAGGGGAAGAACGCAGTAGCGATCGGCGCGTTCGGCGACCAGTAGCTGCTGCCCTCGCTGTGCTGCTCGGTCAGCGTCGGCTCGTCGTCGCCTTCGGCTCGCAGCGACCCCAGGCGCTCCAGCAGCGGCTCGCCCACGGGACTGCTCACCGACTCCCAGCCCGGGCAGACCAACCGAGCGCAGTCGCAGTCGGCCGGTGCGCTTCCCGGCGGGCGCACGTGTTCGCGCAGGTCGGCTGCGGTCAGCAAGGCCCACGCAGCGCCCGTGGACACCTCACTCGGCCTTGATGTCGTTGTCCTTGACCACCTTGGCCCAGATGCTGATCTGGTTCTCGACGAAGCTCTGTGCCTGCTGCGGCGTGCCGGTGCGCACCGAGATGCCCTGCGCCGCCAGCTTCTGCGCCACCTCGGGCAGCTTCAGCGCCTTGTTGATCTCCTCGTTCATGCGCTTGACGATCTTCTGCGGCGTCTTCGCCGGAGCGAGCACCGCCCACCAGGCCGGCGCCTCGAAGCCGGCAAAGCCGCTTTCGGCGATCGTGGGCACGTCGGGCAAATTCTCGCTGCGCTTGCTGGTGGTGACGGCCAGGGCCCGCAAGCGCTTGCTGTCGATGTGCGGCTTGGACAGGAACACCGAGCCGATGGCCAGCGGCACATGGCCGGCGATCGCATCGTTCATCAGCGGGCCGCCGCCGCGGTAGGGGATGTGCACCAGGCCGGGCGCGCCGCTCTTGCTCATCAGCGTGATCGCCAGGTGGCCCAGGCTGCCCGAGCCGATGCTGCCGTAGCTCAGGGTCTTGTCGCCCTTGGCTGCGGCCAACACGTCGGCGAGGCTCTTGTAGGGCGAGTCGGCGTGAGTGGTCAGCACCATGGCGCCAGTGCCCAGGAGCGACACGGTGGTCAGGTCCTTGACCGTGTTGAACGGCAGGTTCGGGTTCAGGCTCGGGTTGACGCCGTGCGTGTCGAACACCACCGCGAACGTGTAGCCGTCGGGCGCCGCGGTGGCCACCGAACCGGTGCCGATCGAGCCCGACGCGCCGCCGCGGTTCTCGACGATGACGTCCTGGCCGAGCTGCTTGGACAGCGGCTGCGCCAGGATGCGCGCGACCTGATCGACCGAGCCACCCGGCGGGAACACGGCGACCAGCCGGATCGGCGCCCGTTCGGGCCAGTCCTGCGCGAGCGCGGGCGAGGTCAGTGTCAGGGCCGCGACCGCGGCTGCGGCGCAAGAGAGCAAGGGCAGGAGCGATCGGAGTCGGTTCATCGGACGGTTTCCTGGGATGTGAAGCAAGCGGCCCGACACAGTGTGCGCGACCCGCACGCGGACGGCGCCCAGGAAAACACGGAGCACCTCGACTACGACGCGCTCGCCACTGCGTGCGGATGCGGCAGCCTTCATCGGCTCGGCCGCGTCGATGGGGTCGCCAACAACGCCCGGCGGAAAGCCGATGTCCAAAGATGCGGGGGTCGATGCGCGCAGCGCGGGCGGTTGTCCGTGCCCGAGCGCTGTGCTACGGTGTTTGCGAAACGAGCCCTCGCGGCCAGCAATATGCCGAGCGACCACGACGTCTATCTTTTCCGCGAGGGCTCGCACTCTCGCCTCCACGACCAGCTCGGCTGCCACCTCACCGACGGCGGCGCCCGCTTCGGGGTCTGGGCGCCGAACGCCGGCACCGTGTCGGTGATCGGCGAGTGGAACGGCTGGGATGCGCGCGCGCAGCCACTGCAGCCGCGCGCCGACGGCTCGGGCATCTGGCAAGGCCGGGTGGACGGGGTGGCACACGGCGATGCGTACAAGTACCGCATCGTCTCGCCCGACGGCGCGTACGTTGCGGACAAGGCCGACCCGCTCGCCTTTTGCGCCGAGCAGCCGCCGGCCACCGGCTCGCGCGCTTGGACGCTCGACTACGACTGGGGCGACGCGCAGTGGATGGCCACGCGCGCCGCGAAGAACGCGCTCGACGCGCCGATGTCCATCTACGAGGTGCATGCGGGGTCCTGGCGCCGCCATGAGGGGCGATTCCTCGGCTACCGCGAGCTGGCGCACGCCCTGGCCGATTACGTTTGCGAGCTCGGCTTCACGCACGTCGAGCTGATGCCGATCACCGAGCATCCGTTCTACGGGTCCTGGGGCTACCAGACCACCGGCTACTTCGCGCCGACGGCACGCTACGGCACGCCGCAGGACTTCATGTACTTCGTCGATCACCTGCACCGGCGCGGCATCGGCGTGATCCTCGACTGGGTGCCCTCGCACTTCCCGACCGACGGCCACGGCCTGTCGTACTTCGACGGCACGCACCTGTACGAGCATGCCGATCCGCGCCAGGGCTTCCACCCCGAGTGGAAGTCGAGCATCTTCAACTACGGCCGCAACGAGGTGCGCAGCTTTCTCGCGTCTTCAGGGCTGTTCTGGCTCGACAAGTACCACATCGACGGCCTGCGCGTCGATGCGGTGGCGTCGATGCTCTATCTCGACTACGGGCGCCGCGAAGGCGAGTGGATTCCCAACCGCCACGGCGGCCGGGAGAACCTGGAGGCGGTCGAGTTCCTGAGCCGCTTCAACGAGGCGGTCTATCGCGACCATCCCGACACGCTGACGATCGCCGAGGAATCGACCGCCTGGCCGATGGTCTCGCGGCCCACCTCGATGGGCGGCCTGGGCTTCGGCATGAAGTGGAACATGGGCTGGATGCACGACACGCTGGCCTACATGCGGGAAGAACCCATTCACCGCCGCCACCACCACCACATGCTGACCTTCTCGCTGGCCTATGCGTTCAACGAGAACTTCGTGCTGCCGCTCTCGCATGACGAGGTGGTGTA
>NZ_JACDCU010000279.1 GCF_013817365.1 Methylibium sp.
CCCTTGGGGCGCTCTGCGTTGCGGCGCCTGAGACGCATCGCGGCGACCGTGCGCGCGCGCCGGATCGCCCTGCGACGCAGGCCGGTCCTCGCGTCGCTCCTCGTTGCGCTGCGGGCGTTCACGCGGCGCAGTCGCTGTCGGCGGCGTGCCGGTGCGCCCTCGATGTCCTTGCGCACGCGGTTCGTCGCGACGGGGGAAAGGGGCACGTGCTGTTTCGCGTTGCGGTGCATGCGCTGCCTTTTCTTCCTCGAGGCGCCGCGCTCTTTCCGCTTGCGCTTCGGCCAGCGTCGGCCGGGGCCGCTTCGCTCCGCTGCCTCGCAGCGGAGCGCGGCGTTCACCGGCAGCTTTGGGCGCGGCCGGCTTCTTGAGTTTGAGAGTCGTCATGGTGCTCCGATTGGAGCATGCAGGCTGCGGCCCGGCCGCGCGCGCGGTCTCAGGAACCGAGGCCGAACAGCTCGCTCAGCGCGCTGCGGTAGGCGTCCTGGCCGAGCGAATTCGTGCTGTGGTGCGAGCCGCCCTCCACAAGTACCCAGCGCTTGGGCGTGGTCGCAAGCTCGAACAGCGTTTGCCCCAGGGTCCACGGGATAAGCCGGTCGTCGCTGCCGTGAACCACCAAGAGCTTGGAGCCGATGCGGGCGATCTTCGAGCGCGCGTCGAAGCGCTGCGAGATGAACGGGCCTACCGGCAACCAGCCCCAACGCATGCCGGCCACGACTTCGCGGATCGAGGTGAAGCCGCCTTCGACGATGAGCCCCGCCTCGTCCTCGGCGTGCGCTGCCAGGTCAACGGCGATGGCCGCGCCCAGGGAGTGGCCGAAGATGTAGCGCTCGGCCTGCGGATGCTGCCCGGCCAGCCAATCCCAGGCGGCGCGGGCATCTTCATAAGCCATGGCTTCGGAGGGGAGCTCGCTGGAGGTCTGGCCGAAGCCCCGGTAGTCGATCGCCAGCACGCTGAAACCGAGCTTGTGCATGCGGCGCACGCGGCTCGCGCTGCCCATCACGTCCCAGCGTGCGCCATGCAGGTAAAGCAGCACGGGCGCAGGCTTGCCGGCATCGGCCTGCGGCTGCGCATGCCACAGGCCGTGCAGTTTCGCGGGCCGGCCCGTCTCGCCGGACTCGAACTCGATCCAGACGGGCTCCATGCCCAGGGCCACCTCTTCGCCGGCCCACCAAGTCTGGGAGGCCGGCTGGAAGATCCAGCGCCTCTGTTGCGAGTCGAGCGTGCCGCAGCCGGCGAAGATGCCGAGGGACAGCAGGACGGCCAGCAAACCGAAGGCGATGCGGCGGGTCGAGAGGTGCGGCGTACGGAAGCGGGCGGCGAACGGCATGCGTCACAGAGCGTCGGTGGGGTCGAGAAGTTCAGCGCTGCCCAGGCGAACCATGGAGATTGACGCTTTCTTACCGACCGCGCATGAACAGCGCGTCGAGCTCGCGGATCGTCACTTGCCGCCAGGTCGGCCGGCCGTGGTTGCACTGATCGGCGCGCGCGGTGGTTTCCATGTCGCGCAGCAGGGCGTTCATCTCGTCCAGCGTGAGCCGGCGGTTGGCGCGCACGGCGCCGTGGCAAGCCATGCTTGAGAGGATCTCGTGCTGGGCGCGTTCGATCGCGTGGCTGGCGTCGAAGCGTGCCAGTTCGGCGAGCACCGAACGGGCCAGCTCGGCGCCGTCGCCGCCCGCCAGCGCGGCTGGCTGAGCACGGACCGCGAGCACGCCGGGGGACAGCGGGGCGATGTCCAGGCCGAGACGGGCCAGGGCATCGGTGTGCTGCTCGGCGGTGGCCACTTCCGTCGGCGTGGCCGAGAAGGTGGCGGGGATCAACAGGGGCTGCGCCTCGATGCGCGCCGCCTGCGTCTGCTCAAGGCCGGCCTTGAGCCGCTCGTAGACCACGCGTTCGTGGGCGGCGTGCATGTCGACGATGACCAGCCCCTGCGCGTTCTCGGCGAGTATGTAGATGCCGCCGAGTTGTGCGACGGCGCGGCCGAGCGGCCACGCGTCGGGCTCGTAGTGAGCGAATGGCTCCGCACCGGCCGGGGCGTGGCCTGGTTCCCGCGTGCCGGCGCCCACGCCCGGCTGACCCGTCCCCTGTGCGGCCGTGTCGGTGCCGGGCGCGTTGGCGCCGTTCACGTCCGCTGCCACGGCGCTGCCTGCCGCCCGTGCCGTCGCGCCCCACAGGGCGCCGAATGTCGAGCGCTCGCGCACTTCGCCGCTGCTGCTCTGGCCGGAGCCGGCGCGCTGCGCATAAGACGCTGCGCCGAGCCCGAGTGAGGACTGCATCGGCATCGGGTTCCAGATGGCCGGCGCGGTGCTTTCGAAGGGCGTGGAGGGCGCCGCCTGCGTGCGCGGCAGCGCAAGCGCGTCTTCCACCGCATACCGCACGGCCTGGTGCACTTCGCGCGCATCGCGAAAGCGCACCTCGGTCTTGGTCGGGTGCACGTTCACGTCGACCCGGTCGGGCGCAATGTCGACGAACAGCAGGTAAGCGGGCTGGCGGCCGCCATGCAGCACGTCGTCGAAGGCCGCGCGCGCACCGTGCGCGATGAGCTTGTCGCGCACGTGGCGGCCGTTGACATACACGTACTGCTGGTCCGCCCGGGTGCGCGCCACGTCGGGCAGGCCGACGCGCCCGGCGATCCGGAGCAGGCCCTCGCGCGCAGCGAGCAGGCAGCTGCGCGCCATGAACTCCTCGCCGAGGATGTCGCGCATGCGCTCGTCGGGGTCCGCCGCGCGCCACCGGGCGACGAGCCGGCCCTCGTGCCAGACGGTGAAGCCGACGTCCGGGCGCACGAGCGCGTGACGGCGCACCGCCTCCAGACAATGCGCGAGCTCGGTGGCGTCGGTCTTGAGGAACTTGCGGCGCGCCGGCGTGCTGAAGAACAGTTCGCGCACCTCCACGCTGGTGCCGACCGAGCGCGCCGCCGCCGCCAGCTCGCCGCTGCGCGCGTCCAGGCGCTGCGCGTGGGGGGCGGTCTGCGTGCGGCTGGTGATCGCGACCTCGGCGACCGACACGATGGCGGCCAGCGCTTCGCCGCGAAAGCCCATCGTCGCCACGCTTTCGAGTTCGTGCAGCGAGGCGATCTTGCTCGTGGCGTGGCGCTTGACGGACAGCGCCAACTCGGTGGCTTCGATGCCCGCGCCGTCGTCCTCGACCGTGATGGCTCGCACGCCTCCGGCGAGCAGCTTGACCGTGATGTCGTGTGCGCCGGCGTCGAGCGCGTTGTCGATCAACTCCCGCACCACCGAAGCGGGCCGCTCGACAACCTCGCCGGCCGCAATCTGGCTGATCAGCTCGTCGGGCAGCTCGAGGATCGGTCGGCGCGCAGACGCCACGGGCGGAAGGGGCAGGGCACTCACCAACAAGATTGTAGGAGCCGTGTTTCCTGCAACCCCGAGCGGCGGCGTCCCACTGTGTGGCCCCTGTCACGCGCTCGGGCGCGAGCGCTGGACATAATGCCGCGCATGGAACTGATCGCCTTTCTGGTCGACTTCATCTTGCGGGTCGACGTGCACCTGACGAACTTCGTACTGACCTACGGTACCTGGGTCTATGCGCTGCTGTTCGCCATCATCTTCGTCGAAACCGGCGTGGTGGTGATGCCCTTCCTGCCGGGCGATTCGCTGCTGTTCGTGGTGGGCGCGTTGTGCGGTGTCGGCCTGATGAGCCTGCCCTTGTCGATCGGACTGCTCATCGTGGCGGCGATCCTGGGCAACCAGTGCAACTACGCGATCGGACGGCACTTCGGCCCCAAGGTGTTCCAGTGGGAGAACTCCCGTTGGTTCAACCGGCGCGCCTTCGACCAGGCCCATGCGTTCTACGAAAAATACGGCGGCGTGACGCTGATCGCCGCGCGCTTCCTGCCCTTCCTGCGCACCTTCGCGCCCTTCGTGGCCGGCGTGGCCCTGATGACACGCAGCAAGTTCACCTTCTACGACGTGACGGGCGCGGTGCTGTGGATCGGCAGCGTGACGATGGCCGGCTATCTGTTCGGCAACATCCCCTGGGTGCAGGCGAACCTGAGCAAGATCATCTGGGCCATGATCCTTATACCCGGCGTGCTTGCATTGTTCGGCGCGCTGCGCGCGCGTCGCACGCAGGTCGTCGCCTGAAGGCGTCGCGCACCGACGAGCGCGTCATGCGTGCGGCACGGTCACGAAGCTGACACCAGCATTTGCCAAGCTCACGGGTTTTCAAGGAGACCCGAATGCAGTTTGCGACCCTCGCCCGGTGCCGCCGCCCGCTTGCCCTGTTTGCAGTGACCGCTCTATCGGCGGCGCTGGCAGCCTGCGGCGGGAGCGACTCGGATGACGACGATCTGGCGGACACCGCCTTCACGTTGCAGGTGCTCCACGTGGCCGACATGGACAGCGGCGGCGACCTGGTCGAAAACTCGAAGGCACTCTCGGCCCTGCTGCAGCAGTTCCGCGGCGAGCAGCCCGACAACACGGTTTTTCTGTCCTCGGGCGACAACTACATTCCGGGCCCCTTCTTCAACGCCGCCGACGATGCCTCGCTGGCGCCCGAACTCGGCGCGCCCTCGGCAGGCCGCGGCGACATCGCCATCCTCAACGCCATGGGCCTGCAGGCCTCGACGGTCGGCAACCACGACCTCGACCTGGGCACCAACTACTTCGCGAGCCTGCTGCGCGCGACCGGCCCCGACGCCGACGATTGGCCCGGTACGGCCTTCCCCTACCTGTCGGCCAACCTCGACTTCTCCGGCGACGGCAACCTCGCTGCGCTGGCTTCGCCCGAGAACGACGGCGCCGCGGCGGCCGAGCTGGCCGGCGAGCTGGCGAAGTACGCCGTGATCACGGTGAATGGCGAGCGCATCGGCGTGGTCGGCGCCAGCACACCAACGCTGCCGAGCATCACCTCGGTAGGCGGCATCGCCGTGAGCCCGAGCGGCGCCGACACGGCCGACCTCGATGCGCTGGCAGCCGAAATCCAGCCCTCGATCGATGCCCTCGTCGCCGACGGCATCGACAAGATCATCCTGCTCGCGCACATGCAGCAACTCGACGTGGAGCGCGGGCTGGCAACGCGGCTGCGAGGGGTCGATCTCATCATCGCCGGCGGCTCGAACACGGGCCTGTATGACGCCGACGACCGCGTGCGCCCGGGCGACACGGGCGGCGGCACCTATCCGCTGGAGTTCGTCTCGCCCGACGACGAGCCGGTGCTGGTCGTCAACGTCGATGCCGACTACAAGTACCTCGGCCGCATCGTGTTGCCCTTCGACGATGAGGGCCGCGTCATCGTCGGCCGCCTCGACGAAAAGCTCAACGGCGCCTGGGCGACCGACGCCGAGGGTCTGGCACGCGCCGGCGTGAGCGGGGCCGATGCGATCCCGGCGGTGGTGGCCATCGCCGACAAGATCGATGCGGTGATCGCCGCCAAGGACGGCAACCTGTTCGGGGCCGCCACGGTTTACCTGGAAGGCGACCGCGTGCTGGCGCGCAGCCAGGAAACCAATCTCGGCAATCTGAGCGCCGACGCCAACCTGGCCTATGCCCGCACGGTGGACACCGGCACCGCGGTGTCGATCAAGAACGGCGGCGGCATCCGCTCCTCGATCGGCGCGCTCGACATTGCGCCGGGCTCGATCACCGGTGAGAAGGGTCCCACGCGCGCCAACGCGGAGGTGGGCAAGCAGGCCGGCGACATCTCCCAGCTCGACATCGAGTTCTCGCTGCGCTTCAACAACGG
>NZ_JACDCU010000280.1 GCF_013817365.1 Methylibium sp.
CCAAGGCTGCTGCTCACGCTGACGCGGATTCCTCGTCCGGCAGAGCCAAACGCCAGGCATCGGTGCGACTAACCTCACGGGCAAGAGCGCGAACATGAACGACGTGAACTCTGGGTTTCCTACTGCGGCCGGCATATGGTTCGGTCTGGGCCTAGGCGGATTTTTCGACGGCATCGTGTTGCACCAGATCCTACAGTGGCACCACATGCTGACCAGCGCAGGGTACCCGCCGGACAGCGTGCACAACCTGAAGGTCAACACCTTGTGGGACGGCATTTTCCACGCTTCGGCCTACGTCTTTGTCGGGGTCGGGCTGCTGCTGCTGTGGCTCGCCGCCCACCGGCGCCACCGGTGGTGGTCCGGGAAGATGCTGGTAGGTTCGATGCTGATGGGATTCGGCATCTTCAATGTTGTCGAGGGGATCGTGAACCACCACCTGCTCGGGATCCACCACGTCAACGAAACCGTCCCGCCAAACCAGTGGATCTACTGGGACCTTGGATTTCTGGCGTGGGGCGCTGCGATGCTGATGAGCGGATGGCTTCTACTACGCGCGGGCAAGCGCGAGACCGCCCACAGGTCATCAGAGGGAATCCGCGGGGCGGCATGACGAGTATCGAAGCAGCCCGAGCCAGAGCCGGCTGGGCGGCCGGTGTGCTCGTGCCGCATGGCAGCGGCTGGCGCAACAGCGCACGCGCCTCGACGTTAACTGGCTGTACTTTCACTCTGCCTATCCGACGAACCAGGACGATGCCGTCTTCTTCGGGCCGGACACCTATCGCTTCACCGCCGCCATCGACGTCCATCTCGCCAGCGGCCGGACAGTCCGCCGCCGTCGATATCTGCTGCGGCGCCGGCCGGGGCGCGGTGGTCATTGCGCTGGCGCGGCCCGACGCCGACGTCCACGCCGTCGACATCAACGATGCGGCCTTGCGGCTTACCGCCGTCAACGCGGCTCTGGCTGGCGCCACCCGCGTGAGGCAGCGCCGCTCCGACCTGCTCTCGACCCTTGACGGCGGGTTCGATCTCATCGTCGGCAACCCGCCGTACCTGCTCGACCGCGGCAAGCGCGTCTACCGCCACGGCGGCGGCGGCCTCGGCGAGTGCCTGGCCAAGCTATCGCCGACGTGGCCTGCTATCGTCTTAGCACCCGGGGGTGCGCTGCTGCTCTACACCGGCTCGGCCGTCGTCGATGGCGTCCACCGCTTCCGCGCCGCGGTGATGCCGAAGCTGCAGGAAGACCGCCTCGAAGCGATCGAAGTCGAGCTCGACCCCGACGTCTTCGGCGAAGAGCTGCTCGAGCCGGCCTACGCCGAGGCCGATCGCATCGCTGCCGTCCTCGTCACCGCAAGGCGACCGTGAAGATCGTCTCCAGCCGCTTCCTGCGCGGCCCGAACGTGCACTCGATGCAGCCTTGCGTGCTGAGCATCGTCGACCTCGAGGCGCTCTCCGACGTCACGCCGAGCGCGCTGCCCGGCTTCGAGGCGCGCCTGCTCGCCGCCCTGCCCGCGCTCGCCCGGCCTGACGGCGCCTTGCCATGGCCGGCTCGCGGCCTCGCCGATGTGGTCGGCGCGGTCGCCGGCGGCTTGCAGAGCACAGCGGGCACGCCCGTCGCCTTCAGCCGCGCGCTCCCGGTCCTGCGCCGGCCGGGCCAGCACTGGATCGCCTGCGGCTACGAACACGAGGCGGTCGCCGAACAGGCCATGGCGGTGGCCATCCATGCGGTGTCGGCCTGGGCCGCCGACGACGACTTCGATCTCGGGCCCCGCCTAGACGCGCTGCGCTCGCTGGTCGCGGCGCGGGCCATCGACGCTGCCAGCCGGGCCCTTATCGAGATAGCCTCGGCGCGGGGCATTCCCGTGCTTCGCCTCGAGGACGCCGAGCGCCGCTTCCAGCTTGGCTGGGGCTGCCGCCAGCGCCGCTTCGAAGCCGGTAACGGCACGCAGTCGGCAGACGCGAAGAGCGACCGCTCGTCGCCCGTTGCCCGAGCACGCAGCCAGCTCGAGACCCTGTTTCCCGAGGGCGCGAACGGCCGCATTCCGACCGTCGCCATCACCGGCACCAACGGAAAGACGACGACCGCCCAGCTCCTTGCATACGCCTTGCGCACCGCTCAGTCCGGCCGGTCCACGGTCGGCACGACGACGACGCAGGCCGTCTACATCGGCGAGCGCGTGATCGAGCGCGGCGACTGCACCGGCTACTGGTCGGCGCGCCGGGTACTCACCGACGATGGGGTCGACGCCGCGGTGCTCGAGACGGCGCGCGGGGGCATCCTCAAGCGCGGCTTGGCCTTCGACCGCTGCGATGTCGGCGTCGTCCTCAACGTCTCGGCCGACCACCTCGGTCTCGATGGTGTCGAGACGCTGGCCGACCTCGCCGTCGTCAAGGGCCTAGTCGCACGTTGCGCCGCGCGCGCCGCCGTGCTGAATGCCGAGGATCCGTCCTGCGTTGCGATGGCAAACACGCTGCAGCCCGGCTGCGTGCCAACGTGGTTCGCGATGGATGCAAACAACGCCTGGGTCACCGAGCACCGCGAGCGCGGTGGCGCGGCCGCCTGGCTCGGCGACGACGGCTGGCTGATGCTGGCCAACGGCGGCCACGAGCACCGCCTGCTCGAAGCCGCCCGCATGCCGATCGCGATGCAGGGCCATGCCCGCTACAACATCGCCAACGCCCTGGCCGCCGCCGCCGCCCTGATGGCGCTTGACCTCGAGCCGGCGGCGATCGGCTCAGCCTTGGCGGACTTCGTCTCCGACGCACGCAGCAACCCGCTGCGTTCCAACTGCTATTCGATCGCCGGCAAGACGGTGGTCGTCGACTACGGCCACAACATGGCCGCATACCGGGCGCTGTGCGAGATGGCGCGCTCGATGCTCCGCGGGCGTGGCGGGCGCCTGATCGGCGTCGTCACCGCGCCGGGCGACCGCCGCGCCGGCGACCTGTTCGAGGTCGGCGCGCTGTGCGGTGAAGGATTCGACGAGCTCGTCGTCTACGAGCAGGATCCGCGCGGCCGGAGCAACGGCGAAACCGCGGCTGCCATCCTCGCCGGCGCCCGCAGCACGGCCGGCGCCAAGCCGCTCCACGGCATACCGCCAATCCGCGATGCCTTCGCGCATGGCCTCGGCCTTGCCGGGCGCGACGACATCGTCATCTTCACCTGCGCCGGAACGCTCGACGACGCGGTTGACGGCATCCGACGCGTCGACCCCGCGGCGGCGGATCGGCTGGCGGCCGAGATCGCCGCCTGAGCCGTCAGGCGGCCGTCGCGATTTCGGACCGGCTGGGCGCTGGGCCGGCCTCCGGCTCGTCAACCGGCGTATCCATCGCGGTGACGTCGATCGACGACAGCTCCGCCTGCTCGCCGAGCGCCTGGCGCAGGTCGGACAGGTGGCTGGCGCAGCCGACGATGACCATGTCGCCCGGCGCCGCGATCGCGAGTGCTGCTCGGGTCGCGGCGCGGACGTCGAGCACGATCGCGACGGCTTCGGCACGGTCTTCGGCCACTATTGCTTCGGGCCCGGCCGACATGCGCCTGGCTTCGCGGGCGCCTTCGGCGATCGCCGCCGCCGTCGTGCCGGCCACCTCGCCGCGCTTCTGGTCCTGCTCGTAGACGACGAGGCGGTCGAAGCCGGCACCGCAGATGCGACCGATGGCGGCGAGGTCGCTGGCCTGGCGATCGCCGGGCGCGGCGACGACGCCGATCAGCCGGCCGCGGGTCAGGCCGCGGCCGGTCTCGATCACCGCCGCATACGCCGCGGCGTTGTGGGCGTAGTCGACAACAAGCGTCACGCCGGCGGTGCGGTAGACGTTCAGACGCAGCGGGTTCTGGCTCTCGTTCGAGCTGAAGCTGAGCAGGCCGGCGAGGATGCGCTCGCGCGGCACCTTCAGCGCCATCAGCGCGCCGAACACCGCCATGGCGTTGGCGATGTTGTGGCGGGCTTTGCCGCGCAACGTGAACGGCAGCCGTGCGGCAGCGACGAGCGGGACGTCGTGGCCGCGTTCGGCCCACATCAGCATGCCGCCCTGCAGGTGAATGCCGCGGCTGCCCCGCGCAAGGTGGCGGGCGAACACCGGCTGGCTGGCATCCAACGTGAAGTACACAACCTCGACGCCGCGCCGGGCCCGGCGCGCCATTGCGACGCAATGGGCGTCGTCTGCATTGAGGACGACGGCGGTGCGAGCCGCTTCAACAATGAGGCCCTTAACGCGGGCCAGGTCCTCGACGGTGTGGACGCCGTCCTGGCCGAGGTGGTCGCTGGCGATGTTGAGGACGACGCCGACGTCGCAACGGTCGAAGGCCAAGCCGCGCTTGAGGATGCCCCCGCGCGCCGTCTCGAGCACGGCGAACTCGGTCTCCGGCGAGGTGAGCACAGTGCGTGCTGACCAGTAGCCGGTGCAGTCGCCCCGGACAACCGGATTGCCGTCGATGAAGATGCCCTCGGTGGTGGTCACGCCGGTGACCCGGCCGAGGCGCTGCATGACGTGGGCGATGGCAAGCGTGGTCGTCGTCTTGCCGTTGGTGCCGGTGACCGCCACGACCGGGATGCGGCCGTCGCCGTCGTTCGGAAACAGCGAGTCGACGATGGCGCGGCCGACGAAGTGGCGCTCGCCGTGACTCGGGTGCTCGTGCATGCGGATGCCGGGCGCCGCGTTGACCTCGATGATGGCGCCGCGCTGGGCTTCGAGGGGCACCGCGATGTCCGTACAGACGATGTCGATGCCTGCGACGTCGAGGCCGATCTTGCGGGCCGCCCGCACGCAGGCGCAGGCGGTGTCGGGGTGGACGCGGCCGGTCACATCCTCGGCGGTGCCGCCAGTCGAGAGGTTGGCGTTGCCGCGCAAGCGCACGGTGCGCCCTGCCGCCGGGACCGCGTCGAAGTCGAGGCCATGGCGCTGCAGCTCTTCGGCGGCGGCCGGGTCTAGGCGGATCTTGGTCAGGATGTTCTCGTGGCCGTCGCCGCGGTTCGGGTCGCGGTTCACTGCCTCGACCAGCGCGCGCACGCTGCTGGTGCCGTCGCCGGTCACCTCGGGTGGCACCCGATGCGACGCCGCAACCAGGTTCTTGCCGATGACCAGCACGCGGTAGTCGTCGCCCTGGATTGTCTCCTCGATCAGGATCTGGCGGCCGAACTTCTGGGCCCGCTCGAAGCCGGCCACGAGCAGCGCGTCGTTCGTCACCGAGGTGCTGACGCCCTTGCCGTGGTTGCCTATGAGGGGCTTGACCACGACGGGCGTGCCGATGCGGCGCATCGCCTGGTGAGCTGCTTCGATGCTGCTGACCGTCTGGCCGCGTGGCACCCGCAGGCCGGCCTCGGCGAGCAGTTTCTTGGTGAGCTCCTTGTCGCTGGCGATGCTGACTGCGACGTGGTTCGTCTGGCTGGTTATCGTCGCCTGCACGCGCTGCTGCAGCGCGCCCCAGCCGAGCTGGAACAGGTTCGCCGATTCGGTCAGCCGTGTGATGGGAATCCCGCGTTGCTCGGCAGCGTCGACGATGGCACGGGTGCTGGGCCCGATCGCGGCGCGAGCGGCGAGCGAGCGCAGCTCGATCAGCACCGGCTCGAGCGCGAACGCTTCGCCGGTGGCCAGCCGCTCGACCAATGCGAGCGCGACCTCGATGGCGCGCTGAGCCACGCTCTCGCTGCGGTAGGCAACGACGACGCGGTAGTGGCGCGGCCGGTCGCGCAC
>NZ_JACDCU010000281.1 GCF_013817365.1 Methylibium sp.
TTATCGAGGCGCCGGCGCCGCATCCTGCACCTGGGCGTGGTCAGCCCAGTCGTTTCGCGGGCTTCGCCGAGCGAGGCTGCGGGAGGCGGCGCGCAAGGCCGGCCGCGATTCAGGCGTGCGAATCGCGCCGTTCAGCGACCGAACAACTTGTTCAGGCCGTCCTTGAGCGGATCTTTCTTCGCCGGCGCCGGCGCCGAGCCGGCTCCGGCGGCTGGCGTGGCGCCGCCCAGGCCCTTGAGCACCTCACCGAGTGCGCCCTTGGCCTTTTCCGTGACGGCTTCCTTGGCGCGCTTGCCCACCAGGTCGGCCGCCACCGCCGACCACTGCACCTTGTAGTCGACCGCGTCGAAGGGACCCACCAGTTGGACCGGCACCGTCACCCCTCGCAGCGCCGCCAGATCGGCGCCGCCCTGGCCTTCGGACGTCGCGGTGACGGTGGCCTTGGCGAGGTAATCCACCCGGCTCTTGCCGATGTCGACCAAACCTTCGCCGCCCACGCGCAAGAAGGGGCTCTTGGCCGAAAGGTCCTTGTTGCGAGCCACGCCGTTCTGGATGTCGAAGCTGGCGCTGATTTCCGAGAAGTCGGTTTTCTCTTCGGCGCTGGACGCCTGCACCGCGTCCTTGTTGAGCGTGACCGCCGACTTCCATTGGCGCAGCACCTGGGCGAGGTTGATGCCGCGCACGGCGCCGTCGGTCAGCCGCATCGCGGCCGTGCCCCCGAGCTGCTGCTTGAACTGCTCCACGCTGGCGCCGCGCGTCGCCACGTCGGCAGTGACGCGGCCCTTGCCTTCGAGCTTGCGCAAGTCCGCCACGTCGCCCAGCAAAGCGGCGATGTCCACGTCGCTGGCGTCGAGCTTGAGGGTGACGCGCTGCGCGGCCAGATCCTTGGCCGCCTGGGCCGAGGCCTGTGCATTGAAGCGGCCCCCCCAGGCGCGTCCGGCGAGCTGACTCACGCGCAGGGTGCCTGCGGACAGCGTCGCGTCGAGCGCCGCGTCGGCCACGCGATAGGGCGGATAGACCAGCGTGCCGGCGCGAAACTGGAAATTGCCGTCGATCGCCCGCAGGCCGCTCAGGTCGATCGGCGTGTCGCCCGCCTTTTCGGGCTTGTCGGACTTCTCGGACTTCCGGGCCTGCTTGGCGGGTTTGGAGCCGGCCGCCGGCTTGGCGACGAAGCGCGTGAGGTCGAGCGCAGCGAAGCGCGCCTGCGCCTGCACATTGGGCACGTCCTTGGACAGATCGGCCTTGCCGGTGGTGTTGAACTTCTGCTCGTTGATCGTGCCGTCGAAGGCCCAGCTGGCGTCCTGGGCGCCGGCCTTGGCCTGGCCCTGCAGCGCCAGGTTCATCGGTGGCAGGGCCGGGTCGGTAAAGGCGAGCTGCAGCTTGAGCGCTTCGAGCGCGGCGGCCAGTGGCTGCGGCGCCACCGTCAGGTCGGTGCTTGCCTCGCCGCGCACGGTGCGTGCGCCGCCGCTGCCGTTCACCGTCACCTTCACGCCGGGCACGCGGATGCGCTCGAAGCTGCCGCTCGGCGCCTGCGACTCGAATCCGAGCTGCAGCTTTTGCGCATCGGGGCCGCTGCCGGTGAGGCTGGCGCTGCCCTTGAGTGCGCTGCCCTTCAACGCGTCGCCCGTGACCTCGAGACTCGGCCAGGCCAGCATGGCGGCGATGGTGTTGTCGCCGCTGCGCCCGGCGAGCTCAAGGTCGAGCGCCTTCAGTGCAATCGCGCGCCGGGCGGGGTCGAACACCAGCGAGGCCATGCGCAGCGCGCTGTCTTGAAGCGCCATGCCGAGCCGCTCGCCGGAGATCAGCAATTGTAGATCGTCGGCGCGCACGGCGCCGCTCTTGCCGTCGTAGGCCAGCGCGCCGGTGAGGCGCGCGTCGAGCTTTTCCACCTCGAAACCCTGGCCCACCAGGCTGAGCTCGAGGTCCGTGAAGCCGATGCTGGCCGGCGCATCGGCCGGCAAGGCGAGCGCTAGCTGACCGCTCAGATCGATGGCGGCGTCCAGCGTCGGCTGCTTCAGCTGCGCGCGTCCGACGAACTCGACCGGCGACTCGACCCCATCGGCCAGCCGGCCGGTTTCGAGTGTCTGCACCACGAAGCGGCCCTCGATGCCCAGCACCTCGTCCTTGACATCGGCCTGCAGGTCGCTCAGCTCGATGCCGCTGACGTCGAAGCGAAGGGGTGCTCCTTCCTGGGCTTCGCTCGCCGGAGCCCCGGCGGGGTTCGCGGCGCCTGCGGCCAGCAGATCGTCGATGTTGCTTTCGCCCTTGGCGTTGCGCGTGTAGATCACGCGCACGCCGCTCGCCGCGACGCGGTCGATCGCCAGCTCGCGCTTCAGCAGCGGCATCACCTGCACGGCGAGCTGAGCCTCCTTCAGCGAGGCGAAGGGTTCGGGCCCTTCGTGCTCGCTGAGCGTGACGCCCTGCAAGGTGAGCTCCAGCCGCGGAAACACCGACAGGCCGATCGGCCCGTCGATGACCAGGGTGCGTTGCTTGTTCTCCCGCACCCAGTCGATCAGCAGGCCCTTGTAGCGGTTGGGGTCGAAGCTGGCGACCAGCAAGGCGCCGCCGGCGACCAGCAGTGCAAGCAGTACGGCCAGAGCGATCAGCGAACGACGAAGCCAGACAGGCATGGCGAAGGACTGCAGTGACGGTCGAATCATTGTGCCGCCGGCCCAGAGCCGCAGTGAGCGCTGCCTACAATTGCCGGCAATGAATCGTTTCGATGTGTGCGTGCTGGGGCGCGGTACGGTCGGTCAGGCGCTGGCGCTTTCGCTTGCGCGGCTCGGCCTGCGCGTCGCGCTGAGCGGTTTGGCGCGGTCCGGCGGGCCCGACGTGCGCACCTATGCGCTCAGCGCGCATTCCGTGGCGTTGCTGCAGCAACTCCGTGTCTGGGACGCGCTGCTCGCCGCCACGCCGAGCGCGGCCACCCGCGTGACCGCCATGCAAATTCAGGGCGACGCTGGTGGCAAACTGGAATTCAGCGCGTGGCAGCAGCGGGTCACCGAGCTGGCCTGGATCGTCGATGCGGCGGCGCTGGAGCGCGAACTGGCCACGGCCTTGCGGTTTTCGCCGCACGTCACGCTGACCGACACGGCCGAGCCTGCCGAGCTGATCGCGCTGTGCGATGGCCGCGATTCGCCGCAACGTGCGGCGCTGGGTGTCGAGATGGAGCGCGTCGATTATGGTCAGCGTGCCATTGCCGCCCGGCTGGATTGCGACCGGCCGCACCAGAACACCGCGCATCAATGGTTCCGCGCGCCCGACGTGCTGGCGCTGCTGCCTTTCGATCTGCCGCCGGCTGCGTCCGAACAGCTGGCGAATTCCTCGTCGGCGCAGCCGCCTACTCCCAACCCGATGTCGACTTCAGCGCCGCCGGGGAGCAAGCGCGCCGATCGATCGCCCGCCGCGGCGATGCACGGGCAGGGCTACGGCCTGGTCTGGGCGCTGCCGGACGCACGCGCCGATGAATTGCTCGCCCTGAACGATGCAGCCTTCGAGCAGGCGCTCGAGCACGCCACGCAGGGTACAGCCGGGCGCCTGCGCCTGCGCGGTGCCCGCGCCGCCTGGCCGCTGCGCCTGGCCCGCGCGACGCGCTGGCATGGGCCGGGCTGGGTGCTGCTCGGCGACGCTGCGCATGTGGTGCATCCGCTGGCCGGCCAGGGCCTGAATCTCGGGCTGGCCGATGTGCAGACCCTGGCCACGGTGCTGGCCGAAGGCCGCAAGCGCGAACCCTGGCGTGCGCTCGGCGACGAGCGGCTGCTCGCGCGCTACGCCCGCGCGCGCGCCTCGCCGACCTGGGCGATGAGCCGCGTCACCGACGGCTTGTTGCAGCTTTTTGCGCACGAGGCCGCGCCGCTCGAGGAACTCCGCAACCGTGGCCTGAGTCTCGTCAACCACCTGTCGCCGCTCAAGCGTTGGCTCACCGACCGCGCCTTGCGCAGCTAGGCTCACCGAGCGCTGCCGGCCTAAACCAAGGAAACACCATGAAGTTCAAGACTGTCGCGCTCGCGTCGGTGGCCGGCCTGCTCGGCTTGGCCGCGCTCACAGTGGGCACGCTGCCCGCCTCGGCGCAATTGCCGCAGGAGGCGGCGATCCGCAAATCGCTGGGCGAGCGCCTGAGCAGCTTGCCGAAGATCGACGAGGTGAACAAGGCGCCGGTGGCGGGCTTGTTCGAGGTGCTCATCGGCACCGAAGTGTTCTACACCGATGCCGAGGGGGCCTACCTGATCCGCGGCGAAATTCTCGACCTCAAGAACAAGCGCAACCTGACCGAAGAGCGCATCGCCAAGCTGACGGCGATCGATTTCGACAGCCTGCCGCTGAAGGACGCGGTGGTCTGGAAAACCGGCAGCGGCAAGCGACGCATCGCCGTGTTCTCCGATCCGAACTGCGGCTACTGCAAGCGCTTCGAGAAGGAGCTGACCGGCATGAAGGACGTGACGGTCTACACCTTCCTCATTCCCATCCTCGGCGGCGATTCGCCCGACAAGGCCAAGGCGATCTGGTGCGCGAAAGACTCGACCGCCGCGTATCGCAACTGGATGCTCGAGGGCACGGCGCCGCCACGGCCGCTGGGCGATTGCGCCACGCCGATCGAGCGCAACATCGAACTCAGCCGCAAGCACCGCGTGTCCGGCACACCGGCCATCGTGTTCGAGGACGGCGTGCGCGTACCGGGCATGCTCACGGCCGATCAGCTCGAAAAACAGCTGGTGGCGAGCAGCAAGGGCTGATCGTCCGGGAACGGCAGGGCCGACGCACGCATGGCGCGGAGGCCAGGCCCGTTCGCTCTCAACGAACGTTGCCCTGGCGGGCGTAGACCGGCGCGCCCACCGGACGAGCCTCGTAGGGCGAGCTGCCGTTCACCTCGGCAGCGGCGAAGTCCATTTCTCCGGCTGCTCGAGCGCGTGCCAGTTCTGCGCGCACCTCGGCCCGGGTCAGGCCGCTTTGCGAAGTCGGCGCCTGCGGCTGCGCTGCTGCCGCAGCAGGAGCGTTCGCCAGAGCCGCCTCACGGACTACCGGGGTGGGCAGGCCGAAGCCTTCGGAGGCCACGCGCTCCAGGGCGCCGCTGGAGCGAGCCGCGGCGAGCTCTGCAGACACCTGGGCGCGTGTCGTGGGCGCGGTTTGCGCCTGTGCCGCCAGGCTCACGAGGGCGGCGAAAGCGGACAGTGCGGCAATGGTGAAGTAGCTCTTCATCGAGGCTCCTTGGCGAGCGGGGTTGCGATGCAGGAAATCTATGTCTCGTATCTCGGGAGATAAACCGCTGTTTATTCAACGCACCGTTGCTCAACAAGAAATAAAGAGACCGAAGACGAAGGAGAACCCGCCAACCGCTGGCCCGTTGCTCGAAGATTTCCTTGCTCGGCAGGCCCGCAAGGCCGTGTGGCGTATTCTTTTGCGTCGCAGTCGGCGCGCTCCTTGCGCCCCCGTTCCCCCTTCAAACCGTCGCTTCGATGATTCGCTACCGCCTCGACGTGGCCGACGCCCATGCCCACCTGTTCCGCGTCACGCTGACCATCTCGGAGCCGGCCGTCGAGCAGGGCTTGAGCCTGCCGGTCTGGATCCCCGGCAGCTACCTGGTGCGCGAGTTCGCCCGCCACCTGTCGCAGCTCGAGGCACGGCAGGGCACGCGGGCCGTGCGGCTGGTACAGCACGACAAGAGCAGCTGGGTGGCGCATTGCGAA
>NZ_JACDCU010000282.1 GCF_013817365.1 Methylibium sp.
CAGGAACACCGTTTGCTAAAAGCGCGCAGTCGCCTTACCTTCCACGGAGCCGCCCCATGCTGCGCAGACTGCTCGTTTACGCGATCACATCAGGGCTTGCCGCAAAGCTTTACCGTTCCTTCCGGTCGCGCGGCGTTCGCCCGAGTCAGCGCCGGTACTAAAGCGGTAGCAAGCGCGGTAGCAAGCGCCACGGATTGCGGCCTTCGAGGCGGTTGCCGACGGTGGCTTACGCGGCGCTGGCCGGTCGGTCACTGATGTGCCGCAAGCGTCTTCTTTTTCACCTTACCCGGGAGCCAGACAACCGCAGATGGATGTGCTCGACTTGATGCAGTGGCCGGCGATGGTCGTCACCGTCGCGGCGGCCTGGTTGATCGCCTCGCAGCGGCCTTGGAAGCGGCGCATCGGTTTCTGGCTTTTCCTGCTCAGCAACGTGCTGTGGGTCGTGTGGGGCTGGCACACCGGGGCCTACGCGTTGATCGCCTTGCAGGTCTGCCTGGCCGCGCTCAACATGCGGGGGGTCAAGAAGACCGAGCCGCCTGACGACCGGGCGCCGGCTTGAGTACTTCTACGCTGCGATCGGGTGCCGAGCCGGCAGGCCGCCAGCGCGACCTTGCAAGCATTTCGCGATCAGCACGGTGGATGCGAAGCCGCCGGTTTCACTCGAGAAAGAAATGACGATGCGCCCGACACCGAACGCCGACCGCCGCCACTTCACGATGATCCGCGGCTTTCATCTTGCTGACTTCTTCACCCTGGCCAATGCGGCCTGCGGCATGGGCTCGGTGTTCTTCGCGATGATGTTCGTCGGCAGCCAGTCGCCCCTGCACTTCTTCACCGCCGCGCTGCTCGCCCCGCTTGCGCTGCTGTTCGACGTGTTCGACGGCCGCATCGCGCGCTGGCGCCATCAGCACTCGCCGCTCGGCCGCGAGCTCGATTCGCTGGCCGACATCGTTTCCTTCGGCGTCGGGCCGGCTGCATTGGCCTTCGCAGCTGGCCTGCGTGGCGGCTGGGACATGCTGGCGCTGATCTACTTCGTGTGCTGCGGCGTGAGCCGGCTGGCACGGTACAACGTGACCGCCGAGAGCCTCTCCGGAGACGAAGGAAAGGTGTCTTACTTCGAGGGCACACCCATTCCGACGACCGTGCTTTTGAGCCTGCTACTCGCCCTGGCCGCTTGGCAAGGAAGGCTGGGCGATGACATCTACGGTGGCGTCATGCTGCTGGGTCCCTGGGCGCTGCATCCGTTCGCACTCGTATTCGTGCTGTCGGGCAGCCTGATGATCAGCAAGACACTGCGCATTCCCAAGCTCTGAACGCACGCGTGGAAACGGCCCTGCTCATCGTCGGCGGCGTGATGGTCGCCGCCACGCTGCTGCCACTGCTGCGCTTCGAAGCCTGGTGGATCCGGGTGTTCGATTTTCCGCGCCTGCAGATCAGCTTCGTGCTGGTGATCGTGGCCGCAGCGCGACTGGCGATCGGCGTGCAGGGCACCGCCGAGACGCTGTTCCTGCTGGCTTTGCTGGCCAGCCTGGGGCTGCAGGCCCGGCGCATGTACCCCTACACGCGTCTGGCGCGCAAGGAAGTCGAGCAAAGCGCCGGGCCGAAGCCCGGATCGACGTTGAGCCTGCTGTGCGCCAACGTGCTGCAGTCGAACCATCAAGCCGAGCGTCTGAAGGACATCATTCGCGAGGCCGACCCGGACCTGATCCTCGCGCTCGAGACCGACACGTGGTGGCAAGGCCAGTTGGACGAGTTCGCCCTCAGCCATCCGCACCACGTGCACCAGCCGCAGGACAACACCTACGGCATGCTGCTGTATTCACGGCTCGAGTTGCAGGAGCCGAGCGTGACATTCCTCGTCGAGGAGGGGGTGCCGTCGATCCACGCGCGCGTGCGCCTGCGCTCCGGGCAGATGGTGCAGCTGCATTGCATGCACCCGCGCCCGCCCTCGCCCACGGAGAACGACCGTTCGACGGAGCGAGACGCCGAAATGCTCATCGTCGGCCGGGAGATCAAGCGCAACCCCAGCCCCGTGGTCGTGTTCGGCGACCTCAACGACGTGGCGTGGTCGCGCACCAACGACCTCTTCAAGCAGATCAGCGGCCTGCTCGACCCGCGGGTCGGTCGGGGCTTTTTCAACACCTTCAACGCCAAGCACCGGCTGATCCGCTTTCCGCTGGACCACTTCTTCCACTCCAACGATTTCCGGCTGGTTGCCTTTCGACGGCTGGACTTCTTCGGCTCCGACCATTTCCCGGTGTTCATCGAGCTGAGCCTGGAGCCGCATGCGGCGCACGCACAGGAAGAACCGCAGGCGGACGCCGCTGAGCAGAACGAAGCGAGCGAAAAGATCGAACAGGCCACCGGGTAACTTTTCGTCTGCAGCCCGCCGCCCCTGGGAGGCAAAACACTCCTCGAGCCGCGGCCGGTATGCCGATTGCCCCCTTCCCGCATCAAGATGGGAAGTAGGTTGGCAATGATTCTGGAAAAGTCGGCCCGGCAAGAGACCGGGCCACGCGTCGCGGCTCCGGCGGCGCGAGACGCGAGTGCTGCGGCGCACGAAGCGCTGCTCGCCCTCGGTCGTGCATTGATCGGCACCGGCTACCGATGGGTTTGCCCAACGCCGGAGACCCAGGCCCTCGTCAATGCCCGGCCCGGCAACGAGCGCGCGCACGATCTGCGCGGGGTATTCGGCTGGAGCCGGCCTTTCGCCGCTTCCGACGCAGCGGCGCTGCCACCGCCGCTGCTGGCGCTGATACGGCAGGCCGGCGCTCTGGAGCGCCTTGCAGGCAACGGCGCACTGTGCCGAAGCCGCGTTCGCTTCTCGAGCTTTTCAGACACCCTGCTTGCGCATTCGGCGTGGCCGACGACGCAGGTGGGCGCGGTATTTTTCGGCCCGGACACCTACCGCTTTGCCGCCCTGATCGAGCGCGTGCTCGCGGAACATGGCCGGCGATCGCATACCCCCCGCACCGCGCCCTGTAAGGTGGTGGATCTCGGCTGCGGCAGCGGTGCCGGCGGCATCCTGGCCGCCCGCCTGATCGGGCACGAGTTGCCCACGCGGGTGCTCTTCACCGACATCAACCCCGAAGCACTGCGCTTGGCAGCAGTGAACGCGCAGCTTGCCGGCCTGGAACATTACGAATGCCGCCGCAGCGACGTGCTGGCCGCTGTCGACGAGCCCGTCGATCTGGTGCTCGCCAATCCGCCCTATCTGCTCGACGCAAAGGAGCGCGCCTATCGCCACGGCGGTGGGCAGTTGGGCACCGGCTTGGCGCTGCGCATCGTGGACGAGTCGCTGCAACGGCTGGCGCCGGGGGGCCGGCTGATCCTCTACACGGCTGCACCGGTCGTCGCCGGAATCGATCTTCTTTGGCAGGCCCTGGCGCCGCGGCTGACCAAGGCCGCTGCGAGCCGGGGCGCGGTCTACGACTACGCCGAGATCGACCCCGACGTGTTCGGCGCCGAGCTCGCGCAACCCGGCTACGGCGACGTCGAGCGTCTGGCCGTCGCCGGCCTCAGCGTGCAAGTCCGCTGAGCCTTTCCCTTTCTGTTGTTGGAGAAATTTCGATGAACGCTCCCGATCGCCATGCTCTGTCTGCAATGCAGGCCCCCCTCTCGCCTGACGTGCGGCACCGCCGCCTTGCCGAAGGCAACCGCCGCCGCTTGCTGCCTGGTTTTCCCGGCGGGCAATGGCAAAGCGACCTCGACGACGAGTTCACGCTGCGGCTCGAGGAAGGCCGGCTCGTCGAGGAAGAACGCCGCACTGTCGCCGAACAGGTGCTGCAGGTGCCGCACGAGCCGGACGCCTTCATGCGCTGGTTCGAGGCATTGGCAGAAAACGGGCCGGGTCAGGGCGATCCGCTTTTTCCCTGGCTGCAGGCGCAGGCGAACCTGCAACAGATGCGCTGGTTCCTCACCCAGGAAGTGGCTGGCGAGGCCGGCTTCGACGACCTCGTTGCACTGACCCAGCTGCGCATGCCGCCCCAGCCCAAGCTCGAGCTGGCGCGCAACTACTGGGACGAAATGGGCCGCGGCAAGCGCGGCGGCATGCACGGTCCGATGCTCGAGATGGCAGTGCACGAACTCGCGCTCCAACCCTCTGTCGAGGCGACCGTGTGGGAGTCGCTCGCGCTGGGCAATGTGATGCTCGCGCTGGCCGCGAATCGCCGATATGCCTATCACTCGGTGGGTGCGCTGGGGGTCGTCGAGCTCACCGCGCCCGGCCGTGTCTCGCAGATCAACGTCGGCCTCGAGCGGCTCGGCGTCTCGCCGCAGGGCCGCCGCTATTTCCAGCTGCACGCCGGGCTCGACATCGTGCATTCGCGCGACTGGAACCGCGAGGTGATCCGCCCCTTGGTGGAAAACGAACCGCGCTGCGCGCGCGCCATTGCCGAAGGCGCGTTGATGCGCCTGCGCTGCGGTGCGCGCTGCTTCGAGCGCTATCGGACTGAATTCGCGCTCGGTTGAGGCTCGCCGCGACCGTTGCCGCCGGGTATCGAACCGGTGCTGTGGGGGGCACCCTCGTTCTCCTCGTTGCCGCCCTCGTCCGCCCGATCCGCGGCCGGATCGTTCATGATGTACACAGTGCGCGTCGGGAATGCGAACTCCACGCCGATCTGTTCCAGCTCGCGCATCAGCGCCAGGTTGATACGCTGTTGCTCGTCCATGTAGGCGTTGAAGCCCGGCTCCTTCACGATGTAGACGACCTCGTAGTCCAGCGAGCTGTCGCCGAACTTCAGCAAATGGGCGCGGTCGAATCGCAGCTTGCCGCTGGCCTCGACGAGGCGTTTAACGATCTGCGGGATCTGCTCGGCCTGCTCGGGGGTGGTGCTGTAGGTCACACCGAAAGTGAAGACGATGCGTCGCTCCGCCATGCGCTTGTAGTTCTTGATTACCTGCTTGAGCAGCTCGGTGTTCGAGATCACGATCTGCTCGCCGCTCAGGCTGCGCAGCCGGGTCGTCTTCAAGCCCACGTACTCGACCGTGCCCATCACGTCGTTGACGATGATGAAGTCCCCGATCTCGAAAGGCTTGTCCACCGCGATGGAGAGTGAGGCGAACAGGTCGCCGAGGATGTTCTGCACGGCCAGCGCCACCGCGATGCCGCCCACGCCGAGGCTGGCCACGAAGGCGGTGATGTTGACACCCAGGTTGGACAGCATCGCCAGCAGCACGGTGGCCCACAGCACCGTGCGCAAGCCCCATGACATGAGCGTGGCCGAGGCGCTGACCTGCGTCATGGCGGCGGAAGCATGGCGCTCGGTATAGCGCCGCAAGAAAATGCGGATCGCGGTGTTGCCCCAAAGGGCGAACTGCACCGCCAGCGCAAGGAACCAGAGTTGCCCGACGCGCGCGCCCCAGCGGTCGGACAGATCGATCAGGCTCAGGCCGATCAACAGCGCGGCCAGCGCGAGCAGCCAGCGGTTGGTGCGGCTCAGCACCTCGATCAAGGTGTCGTCGACACGGTTGCTGGTGTTGGCGGCAACGCGCGAGGCGCGCCGCAGTGCAAAGCGCAGCCCGAACGTGAATAGCAGATAAAAGCCCAGCGCCGCGGCGCAGGCCAAAGCCCAGTTCGTGAGCGGCACGCCCAGCAACGTCATCGTTGTGAACCAGGTAGCGGCAAAGTTCAGGTCGTTCATGCGCTGGGGGGCCTTTTCAAATGGAAGGAGTGACGGGGAGC
>NZ_JACDCU010000283.1 GCF_013817365.1 Methylibium sp.
TTGGCGATCAGCGCGATGTTGGCGCCGTCGGCCGCCGCTCGCTTGGCGATGGCCAGGCCGATGCCGCGGCTGGCGCCGGTGATGAAGAGCGTCTTGCCTTTGAGGTTCATGGAATCTCCTGGTGCAGAGGCCGTTGACTAGGGGCGATGTGCGGACTAGGAGGAACACTCCCCAAGGAAACGCAGGTCCGCACTGCGCATCGCCGGTCTCGCCGGAGCCGGCCGCTGCATGCCGGCGGCCCGGGGTCGTCAGAGCTTGGAGAAATCGGGCTTGCGCTTGGCCATGAACGCCGTGAAAGCCTCACGCGCTGCGGGCTCGCCGAGCAGGCGCGCGAACAGTGCGCCTTCCTCCGCCATGCGGGCGCTCACCACCTCGGCCTGGCCCGTCTTCATGAATCGCTTGGTCTCGATCAGCGACGTGAGCGGCTTGTCGGCCAGCTTGCGCGCTTGCGCCTGCGCGAATCCGTTGGCCTCGCCCGGCGGCAGGATGCGGTTGACGAGCCCCCACTCCAGCGCCTGCTCGGCGCCGAAGGGCTCGCCGAGCAGCAGCGCCTCGGCCGCGCGCGGGTGGCCGATGAGCCTCGGCAGCAGCAGGCTCGAGGCGGCCTCGGGGCACAGGCCGAGGTTCACGAAGGGCAGGCTGAACTTGGCGTTGTCGCCGGCATAGACCAGGTCGCAGTGCAGCAGCAAGGTGGTGCCGATGCCGACCGCCGCGCCGCACACCGCCGCGACGACCGGCTTGGGAAAGCTGCTGATGCCGTGCAGGAAGCGCCACACGGGCGAGTCGGCGCCGGCGGGCGGGTTGCTGATGAAGTCGCCGAGGTCGTTACCGGCGGAGAAGATCAGTTCGTGGCCCTGGAACACGACCGCGCGCACTTCGGCGTCGTCCTTCGCCGTGGCCAGTGCCTCGGCAAGTGCCGCATACATGGCAGCGGTGATCGAGTTCTTCTTGTCGAGGCGGTTGAAGGTCAGCGTGAGAACGCCGGCTTCGACGTGGGCAAGGATGTCGGACATCGAGGGCTCCTGGGCAGAACGGTCAGCGGGGCGGGGCAGGGCGGTTCGCGAGACGCTGACCGGCCCGAAGAATCAGACGCGCTCGAAGATCCCCGCCGCACCTTGACCCGTGCCCACGCACATCGTGACCATGCCGTACTTCAGGTTGTGACGGCGCAGCGCGTGGATAACAGTCGCCGCGCGGATCGCCCCGGTGGCGCCGAGCGGGTGGCCGAGCGCGATGGCGCCGCCCATCGGGTTGACCTTGGAGCGGTCGAGATCGAGCGTGTTCAGCACGGCCAACGACTGCGCAGCGAAGGCTTCGTTGAGCTCGATCCAGTCGAGCTGGTCCTTGGTGAGGCCGGCGTACTCGAGCGCGGCCGGGATCGCCTCGATCGGGCCGATGCCCATGATCTCGGGCGGCACGCCCTTGATCGCAAAGCTGACGAAGCGCGCCAGTGGGGTGAGGCCGTGCTGCTTGATGGCCTTCTCGGAAGCGAGGATCAGGCAGCCGGCGCCGTCGCTGGTCTGCGAGCTGTTGCCGGCGGTGACCGAGCCCTTGGCGGCGAACACCGCGCGCAGCTTGGCCAGGCCTTCGAGCGAAGTTTCGGGGCGCGGGCCTTCGTCGATGCTCGCGGTGCGGGTCTTGAGCGTCGTCGTGCCGTCTTCGAGGTTCGGAGTGCGGTCCACGATCTCCACCGGCGTGATCTCGTCGCTGAACTCACCGGTTTCGATGGCCTTGAGCGCCTTCAGGTGCGACTGCAGTGCGAACTCGTCCTGCGCCTCGCGCGACACCTTCCACTGCGCCGCGACCTTCTCGGCCGTCAGCCCCATGCCATAGGCGATGCCGATGTTCTCGTTTTTCGCGAACACCTCCGGATTGAACGAGGGCTTGTTGCCGCTCATCGGCACCATGCTCATCGACTCGGCGCCGGCGGCGATCATCACGTCGGCTTCACCCACGCGGATGCGGTCGGCCGCCATCTGCACGGCGGTCAGGCCCGAGGCGCAAAAGCGGTTGACGGTGACGCCGCCCACGCCGTTCGGCAGGCCGGCCAGCAGGACGGCGATGCGCGCCATGTTCAGGCCCTGCTCGCCCTCGGGCATGGCGCAGCCCACGATGGCGTCTTCGATGGCCTTGGGGTCGAGGCCGGGCACCTGCTTCATGGCGCCGTGGATCACGGCCACGAGCAGATCGTCGGGCCGCGTGTTGCGGAACATGCCGCGGCCGGATTTGCCGATGGGCGTGCGGGTGGCAGCGACGATGTAGGCGTCTTGGAGTTGCTTGCTCATGTTCAGTCCTTGCTTGAGTGGACTCCCTCTGCCACTGAACGGAGAGGGTTCGGCTTCGCTCCCTCTCCCGCTGGCGGGAGAGGACTGGGGTGAGGGTGATGGAGGTGAAGCCAATCGAGGATGGCAGTCAGAACGTCGTCGCGTTCGGCAAGTGCTTCACGGTTGCTGAAGCGCATCACATGAAAGCCGTTCGCGCGCAACGCAGCGCTGCGCTGTGCGTCGGCTGTCATGACATCGGGCTCGTAGTGCTGACCGCCATCGAACTCGACGATGAGCCTTGCTTCGACGCAGGCGAAAGCGGCGACATAGCGGCCGACTGGGTGTTGACGCGTTCGAGCCCGCTCAATTGCGCACCGGCTTACCCGTTTGCAGCATGCCCATGATCCGTTCCTGGCTCTTCGGGTGCTCCAGCAAACCGCAGAAGCGCTCGCGCTCCATCGCCATCAAATACTCCTCGCTCACCATCGAGCCGGCATTGACATCGCCGCCGCATACCACCTCGGCGATCAGCGCGGAAATATGGAAATCGTGCGCGCTGATAAAGCCGCCACCCTGCATGTTGACGAGCTGACCCTTGATGGTGGCAATCGCCGAGCGGCCAGCGACCGGGAACAGGCGCCTCACCGGCGGGCGATAGCCGCTCTCGAACATTGCCTTGGCGTGCTGCGTCGCCACGAACAGCAACTCGTCTTTGTTGGGCACGATCACGTCGCTGTCCAGCAGGTAGCCGAGCTTGCGGCTCTCCAGCGCGCTGGTGCCGACCTTGGCCATGGCGGCGTTGGTGAAGCCGTCCTTGAGGAAGGCGAAGATGTCCGCGCCCGCATTGCCGGCCGAAGCCATCTCGGCCGCGCGGCGCGCGATGTAGGCCAGGCCGCCGCCGCCGGGGATGAGACCGACGCCCACTTCGACCAGGCCCATGTAGCTTTCCATTGCCGCCACACGGCGTGCCGAATGCACCGCCAGCTCGCAGCCCCCGCCGAGCGCGATGCCGCGGAGGGCGCTGACCACCGGCACCTGCGCATAACGGATGCGCAACATCGCGTCCTGCAGCTTCTTCTCTTCCGGCGCGATGCCCTTGGCGCCCATCTTCATGAACACCGGCATCAGCGCTTCGAGATTGGCGCCGGCCGAGAACACGTCGTCGGGCGACCAGATCACCAGGCCCTTGTACTGGGCCTCGGCCAGTTCCACCGCCTTCAGCAACCCTTCGGTGACGGTCGGGCTGATGAGGTGAAGCTTGGCGGTGATGCTGGCGATGAGCACTTCGCCGTCGAGTGTCCAGACGCGCACCTCCTCGTTCTTGAACACCTCCGTGCCGGATTTCAGCGGCGCGGTGGCGCCGGAGCCGCTCACGTTCTCGGGGAAGTGCTGGCGCTCGTAAACCGGCAGGGCGCGGCGGGGCACGTAGGCCTGCCGGCTCGGCGACCAAGAGCCCTCGGGCGTGTGCACGCCGGTCCGGCCGTCGAACACCCAGGCGGGGAGCGGTGCTTTCGAAAGCGCCTTGCCGGCCTCGATGTCGGCCTTCACCCACTCGGCCACCTGCTGCCACCCGGCCTGCTGCCACAACTCGAAGGGGCCCTGCGAAGTGCCGAAGCCCCAGCGCATGGCGAAGTCGATGTCGCGCGCGGTCTCGGCGATGTCCTCGAGATGCACGGCGGCGTAGTGGAAGCTGTCGCGCAGGATCGCCCAGAGGAACTGCGCCTGCGGATTGCGGCTTTCGCGCAGGAGCTTGAGCCGATCTGCCGGCGGCTTCTTGAGCATGCGCGCGACGATCTCGTCAGCCTTGCCGCCTGCCGGCACGTAGTCTTTCTTCGTGGGATCGAGGCGCAGGATGTCCTTGCCGACCTTCTTGTAGAAGCCCGCGCCGGCCTTCTGGCCCAGCGCACCGGCCTTGATCAGGCCGTCGAGCACCGGCGGCGTGGCGTAGCTCGTGAAGAAGGGGTCGTCCTTCAGGTTGTCCTGCAGCGTCCTGATGACATGCGCCATCGTGTCCAGCCCCACCACGTCCGCCGTGCGGAAGGTGCCCGAGCTCGCGCGGCCGAGCTTCTTGCCGGTCAGGTCGTCCACCACGTCGACGCTCAGGCCGAAGGTCTCGGCTTCCTTGATCGTGGCCAGCATGCCGGCGATACCGACGCGGTTGGCGATGAAGTTGGGCGTGTCCTTGGCGCGCACCACGCTCTTGCCGAGGAAGGTGGTGACAAAGCTCTCCAGTTGATCGAGCACCTCGCCGTCGGTGGTGGGCGTGTCGATCAACTCGACCAGCGCCATGTAGCGCGGCGGATTGAAGAAGTGGATGCCGCAAAAGCGCGGCTTGATCGATGGGGGCAGCGCCTCGGAGAGCTTCGTGATCGACAGGCCCGAGGTGTTCGACGCCACGATCGCATGCGGCGCCAGGTGCGGCGCGATCTTCGTGTACAGGTCGAGCTTCCAGTCCATGCGCTCGGCGATGGCCTCGATGACAAGGTCGCATTCGCTCAGACGCGCGAGGTGCTCCTCGTAGTTGGCCGGCTCGATCAGCGCAGCGTCCTCGGCCACGCCCAGCGGCGCCGGCTTGAGCTTGGCGAGGTTGGCGATGGCCTTGGTGACGATGCCGTTCTTCGAGGATTTGGACGACAGGGCCCCTGCCCCGTCGTTGTCTTTCGCCGGCAGATCGAACAGCATTACCGGAACCCGCACGTTGACGAGGTGCGCGGCGATCTGCGCGCCCATGACGCCGGCGCCGAGGACGGCGACTTTTCTGACTTGGAACCTGTTCATCGTTTCTCCTGCATTGCTGCTTGTTCGGGAGTCGGGCCTGCCCTTAGATTAGGGAACCGGACCCTGTCTTCTCACAAGGCTCGGCGTATTGCTCCCTCTCCCGCTGAGAGAGGGCTGGGGTGAGGGCCCAGCCCGATCCTCGAAATCACACGTTCATTCCACCCGCACCCACGTCTGTGTGCGCCCCAGCAGCGGCGCGCCGATGTAGCCCCGCACCTCCAGCTTCTGGCCGCCTTCGACAGGCTCGAGCCGCACCTTGTAGGTCTTGCCGTTGTTCGGGTCGAGGATCTCGCCTCCGTCCCAGCGCGCGGCGTTACCGGCGTTCTGCTTGACACCCTTGATGATGGTCATGCCGGCCACCGGCTGGTCCTTGCGCTCGTCGCTGCACTGATCGCAGGTGCTGTCCTGCCTGTCGGGGGCGAGCAGTTTCTCGACCTTGCCGCTGAGCACGCCGCCCGACTCGACGATGCGCACCAGTGACCTCTCCGTCTTGGTTTCGTCGTCGATCGTCTTCCACAGGCCGACCGGCGTGGCTGGCGCCTGCGCATGGGCCGCGGTCACCAGAACGCCGAGCGCCAAGAAGG
>NZ_JACDCU010000284.1 GCF_013817365.1 Methylibium sp.
ATGCTGCCCTGGGCAGCATCGCCCGCCCGTTCTCGTTGAGCACCAGGCGCCGGCCCACGCGGTCGAACAGTGCCGCGCCGAGCGAAGCCTCCAGGTCGGCCAGCGCGGTGCTGGCGGCTGACTGCGAGCGCGCGATGCGGTCGGCCGCCGCCCGCGTGGAGCCCTCGCGCGCCGTGGCCACGAACACCTCGAGCTGCCGCAGGTTCATGCGCAGCCGCGGCTCGCTGCGCTGATCTGTTTTTCCGTTCATCGTGAGCGAGATTGTCCGCTTTTTCTTTTGAGCGACACTGCCTAAGATCGACCTTGCCTCAAGGAGACCACCGGTGTTCAAGCTGCTTTCGAGCGAACCGCTGCACGACCCCCTCGCCCCGCCGCTGCCGGGCGCCGCCACCGAGGTCAAGTGCACCACCTGCTACATGTGCGCCTGCCGCTGCGGCATTCGTGTTCACCTGCGCGAGGGCGAGAACGGCCCCGAGGTGCGCTACATCGACGGCAACCCGAATCACCCCATCAACCAAGGCGTGATCTGCGCCAAGGGCGCCTCGGGGATCATGAAGCAGGTATCGCCCGCGCGACTCACGCAGCCCTTGCTGCGCAAACCGGGCAGCGAGCGCGGTGCGGGCGAGTTCGAGCCCATCTCTTGGGAGCGCACCTTCGAGATCCTCACCGAGCGGCTCGCGAAGATCCGCGCCACCGACCCGAAGAAGTTCGCGCTCTTCACCGGCCGCGACCAGATGCAGGCGCTCACCGGCATGTTCGCGCGCCAGTTCGGCACGCCCAACTATGCCGCGCACGGGGGTTTTTGCTCCGTGAACATGGCCGCCGGAATGATCTACACGATCGGCGGCAGCTTCTGGGAGTTCGGCGGGCCCGACCTCGACCACGCCAAGCTGTTCGTGATGATCGGCACCGCCGAAGACCACCACAGCAACCCGATGAAGATCGCGCTGGGCAAGTTCAAGCGGGCGGGTGGCCGATTCATCTCGATCAACCCGGTGCGCACCGGGTATTCGGCCATCGCCGACGAGTGGATTCCGATCAAGCCGGGGACCGACGGCGCGCTGTTCATGGCGTTGCTGCACGAGCTGATCGCCAGTGACCTGATCGACCGGCCCTTCCTCAAGCGCTTCACCAATGCGCCGCAACTGGTCGTGCTGGAAGACGGCGAGCGCGAAGGCCTGTTCGCCTTCGACCCCGACCCCGCCAAGGGCCCGCCCGGCGACGGCCGCAACCCGCACAACAAGCTGGTGTGGGACACCACCAGCGGCAGCGTGAAGGCCGCCTATCCGGAAGGCATCGCCGAGGGTTGCGACCCAGCGCTCGAAGGCCATTACACGCTGGCCGACGGTACGAAGGTCGCGCCTTCGTTCGAGCTGCTGCGCGAGCGCGTCGCGACCTGCACGCCGGAGTGGGCCGCGCAGATCACCGGCATCCCGGCCGAGCGCATCAGGAAGCTTGCGCGCGAGATGGGAGAGACCGCGCTGAAGCAGGCGTTCGAGCTGCCGATTCCGTGGACCGACGCCTGGGGCAAGCGGCATGAGACGACCAGCGCGCGCGCCGTCGCCTTCCACGCCATGCGCGGCCTGGCGGCGCACTCCAACGGCTTCCAGACGGTGCGTTCGCTGGCCGTGCTGATGAGCGTGCTCGGCACGATCGACGCGCCCGGCGGCTTTCGGCACAAGGCGCCTTACCCGCGCCACATCGTGCCGAACTACCAGGCCTTCAATTCGCCCGAGATGATCAAGCCCAACACGCCGCTCAATGCCGCGCCGCTGGGCTTTCCGGCCAATCCGGAAGAGCTGGCCATCAACGTCGACGGCTCGCCGATGCGCATCGACCACGCGTTCTCGTGGGAGCACCCGCTGTCGGCCCACGGGCTGATGCACAACGTGATCACCAACGCGACCAAGGGCGACCCCTACCGCATCGACACGCTGCTCATCTTCATGGCCAACATGGCCTGGAACTCGACGATGAACACGATGGCGGTGCGCGAGATGCTCAACGCCAAGGCCGAGGACGGCGAGTTCAAGATTCCCTTCCTGGTGGTGTGCGACGCCTTCCAGAGCGAGATGGTCGCCTTTGCCGACTTGGTGCTGCCCGACACCACCTACCTCGAGCGGCACGACGTGATGAGCATGCTCGATAGGCCCATCTCGGAGTTCGACGGCCCGGTCGATTCGGTGCGCGTGCCGGTGGTGCCGCCCACGGGGCAGTGCAAGCCTTTTCAGGAGGTGCTGGTCGAGCTGGCCTCGCGGCTGAAGTTTCCGGCCTTCACCACGCCCGAGGGCGGGCGCAAGTTCACCGGCTACACCGACTTCGTCGTCAACTTCGAGCTGCAGCCGGGCATCGGCTTTTTGATGGGCTGGCGCGGCGAGAACGGCGACAAGCACTTGCGCGGCGCGCCCAACCCGAAGCAGTGGGAAATGTACGAGGCCAACAACTGCGTGTTCCAGCACCATATGCCGCAAGACATGCAGTACATGCGCAACTGGAACCAGCCCTACCTCGACTTCGCCAGGGAGCACGGCTGGCGCCAGCGCAACGACCCGGTACAACTTGCGCTGTACTCCGACACGCTGCAGAGTTTTCGCCTCGCCGCGCTCGGCAAGACGCAAGGGCGCCAACCGCCCGAGCACCTGCGCGAGCGCATCGCCACCTACTTCGACCCACTGCCCTTCTGGTATCCGCCGCTGGAGGACGACGCCACCGACTGCACGGCCTATCCGCTCAACGCCATCACGCAGCGGCCGATGGCGATGTACCACTCCTGGGATTCGCAGAACGCGTGGCTGAGGCAGATCCACAGCCACAACTACCTGCAGGTCAACCCGCTCACAGCGCGGGCCGCGGGCATTGAAGACGGCGGCTGGTGCTGGGTGGAGAGCCAGTGGGGCAAGGTGCGCTGCATGCTGCGCTACAGCGAGGCGGTGGAGCCGGGCACGGTGTGGACGTGGAATGCGATCGGCAAGGCCGACGGCGCGTGGCAGCTCGCGCCGGGTGCGGACGAATCGCGCAAGGGCTTCCTGCTCAACCACCTGATTTCGGAGGAGCTGCCGCTGGCCGGCGATGCGGGCAAGGGCACGCAGGCCCGGACCATCAGCAACTCCGACCCCATCACCGGCCAGGCCGGCTGGTACGACGTGCGCGTGCGCATCCGGCCGGCGGAACCGGAAGAGCCCGAGGAAACCTTCCCGCAGGTGGCTGCGGTGCCGGCGGCGCCGGGCGTGCTGGGCAAGGCTTCGCAGCATGTGCTGACCTACTTCGCGGGGCGCAAAAAATGATTCAGTGGCTGAAAGACCTGTTGACGCCGAGCATGGTGGGCGGACCCTCGGTATCTCACGGCGAAGGCTCCCGCGAGGCTCGCGTCTTACCCCCTCTCCCGCAAGCGGGAGAGGACCGGGGTGAGGGAGGAATCACCCCCCGCGTGCGCGCCGAGCAGGGCGAAACGCTCGCCAAACAACTGGCGTTGGTCATTGACCTCAACGTCTGCGTCGGCTGCCACGCCTGCGTGACCTCCTGCAAGCAATGGAACACCTCGGGCTCCGCCGGCCCGCTGGCCGACGAGAACGCCTACGACGCCCATCCGACCGGCACCTTCTTCAACCGCGTGCAGACCTACGAGGCCGGCATCTTCCCCGGCACCGAAACCATCCACTTTCCCAAGAGCTGCCTGCACTGCGAGGAGCCGCCCTGCGTGCCGGTGTGCCCGACCGGAGCCAGCTACAAGCGCAAGGAAGACGGGATCGTGCTGGTCGATTACGACAAGTGCATCGGCTGCGGCTACTGCGCCTGGGCCTGCCCCTACGGCATGCGCGAGCTCGACGAAGAGCGCGCGGTCATGACCAAGTGCACCCTGTGCGTCGATCGCATCTACAGCGAGACGCTGCCCGAGGCCGACCGCCGCCCCGCCTGCGTGATGGCCTGCCCCACCGGTGCTCGGCTGTTCGGCGACGTGAAGGACCCGGATTCCGACGTGTCGAAAGCGATCCGCGAGCGCGGCGGTTATTCGCTGATGCCCGAGTGGGAGACGCAGCCGGCCAACCAGTACCTGCCGCGGCGCATCACCACGCCGGAGCTGCAAGGCACGCCGGGCAGCACCGCGCAGCATGCGGCGCAAAAGAGCGTGGGCGTGCCGGGCGCCGACGACGACGTTCCCACCCGCACTCAGTAACGGACCCCGAGAGGCCGCCATGCATCCTGCACTTTCGATCGTCTTCTTCACCACCCTGGCCGGCATGGGCCAGGGCCTGCTGGTGGCACTGGCCGTGGCGCTGCTCACCGGGGTGGAAATGTCAGCGGGCTTTCAACTGCTTGCGCTCGGCGTGGCGCTGGCCTTGCTGATGCTCGGGCTGGTCTCCTCGTTCTTCCACCTGGGCCGGCCGGAGCGTGCTTGGCGCTCGGCAATGATGTGGCGCACCTCGTGGATGTCGCGCGAAGTCATCGTGCTGCCGGCGTTCATCGGCCTCGTGGCGCTGTGGTGGCTGGCGGTGTGGCTGGACGCGGGCACGGCTTGGCTGCTGCTCCTGCCGGTCGCGGTGATCGTCGGCGCCGCTGCGCTGTGGTACTGCACGGCGATGATCTACGCCTGCCTGCGCTTCATCGAGGAATGGGCGCATCCGCTGACGATCGTGAACTACACGCTCATCGGCTTGTCGTCTGGGTTGATCCTGACGTGCGCGCTGGCAGCGATGTTCAACGAGGCCGCGCTGCTGCAGGCCGCCGCGCCGTGGGCCCTGGCCGCCACGCTCGCGGCGTGGCTGACGCGCACTCTCGCCTTGCGCCGCAACGCGGCGCTGAAGCCGAAATCGACCCTGCAGTCCGCCACCGGCATCCGCTCGGCGCAACTGGTGCAGAAGTCGATGGGCATGTCGGCCGGGTCGTACAACACGCGCGAGTTCTTCCACGGCGCCGGCCTGGCCGCGGTGAAGCAAGCCAAGCTCGCGCTCATCGTGCTGGGCTTCGCACTGCCTGCCGCCCTGCTGCTGTGGGGCCTGATGGGCGGGCCGGCCTTCATCTGGGTGCTCGCGCTGCTGGTGCAGGCGCCGGGTCTGTTCGCCGAGCGCTGGTTCTTCTTCGCGCAGGCGCGGCATCCGCAGAATCTGTACTACCAGGTGGTGTCGTAGAAGAAGGCTGCTGCTCGACGGGCGCCTGGCGTTACGCGCCGGGCCCCATATCGCAGGATGGCGCGGCGCCACGAGCGCAATACGCTGCGCTCATTCTTCCTGCAGGAGCACAGAGCTGGCTCGCCCCTCCGTCGCCAGGAAAGCTGCCGCCAGGAAGACCCCCGAGAAGCCGCCGCAGTACAGCCACCGCTACTGCAACGCACGGCACACGGTCCCGCGCGAGTTCGGCCCCGGCACGAGTGCCGACCGCGCCCGTGCCATCAATGTGCTCAGCGACAAATGGGTCAACGGCACCGAGCCGAGCTGCTACTTCTTCGACCAGCCCACCGACGGCGAGAACGCCAACTTCGCCGACGGCAGCACGCCCGACGACAATGCGGCCGCATGATCGTCACCCGCCGCCCCAACGCGCTGCGCCTTTTCTTCGCGCTGCGCGGCTCGATCCTGCCGCGCATTGGCTGGAGCCTCGC
>NZ_JACDCU010000285.1 GCF_013817365.1 Methylibium sp.
TGTTGAGGTGGCCCTCAGGTTCTTATGAAAGACTGTTCATTCATCTGCCGTCCGCCGCCGCGTTTCTCGTCGCCCCTTGCAGGTGCGCGCCGGCCCCCCAGGCCGTTCCCGCCCAGCGGTACTACAAATGACTTAAGTGCCGCTATCCTTGCGCCGCAACCGCGCCGACTGCCGCACACCTTGTGCCGTCGGCTTTGTTGCGATCGTTTGTTGTACCACAGCCCGATCCTCCCGGGCGTCATATTCATCCAACATCTTGATCGTCTCCGGCCCCATCTGCCGCAGATCCTCCTCATCGTACCAGCGATCCTCCGCTGCGTCCTCGTACCCGACGTAGTGCACACAATACCGCCGCGAACCATCGGACGCTTCCACACGCCCAGTGATGCTCTCGATTGCCCACACCTCCTGCTCGCGCTCCGCGGCGCTGCGCTGATGGGCCGTCACTTGTGGTGCCGATTCCGCTTCCGCCGCGGGCGGCTCCGCGTCGCGTGCGGCAATTTGGTCGATCCAGTCCGACAGGTCGACGGGAATATGCACCAGATGTGCGGGCCGCTCGTGCGCTTTCACCAACCGATCCACATGCACAACCATCGTCTCGTCTGGCTGGCCCGGCGGATGCAACACAGCCGTGCGCTTCGTCGCAGGATCCAGGAACCGTTTGACGGTCATTGGCCCCATGGCTGACTGCTCCAACTTGTGCGCGCGTGCGATCCACACGTAAACACTATCACCATCTACAATGCCGTGCTCACGCTTGCCCTTGTCGTATTGCTCCTTGCGTGTGGCAGCGGCCTCCGAGTGCGCCAGGTCAGCAAAACTGTACGCCTTGACCATGCGCTTGCTCCACTCGGCCACGGGTTCGCCACTGTCCTCGCCCACCTCGCGCCACGCGTTGGCTGGCGCAATCGCATCATAGCCAGTCTTGTGGAAGTACGGTGTCATACCCGTCACAGAATACGGCGACGTGTTGATGGCGAACTGCACCCACGGCAACATGTCGGGCCATCCTGTCGGGTCATCCTTTGACAGCTCGCGTAACATCATTCCAATCAGCCAATTGCGGCGCTCGACACGGCCCTCCGTGTGAGCCTGGTACGCGCTGCACGCCTTCGCCTCAATACCGGCCAGCTTGGCTAGCTTCGCCACAGCTGACTGTAGTAGCTCCGGCGCGCGGTCCGTCTGCCACGAGCGTGGGCACCCCTCCTTCAGCACGACGTGGGTCAGCAGAATGTTGGCAATGTCCTCCGAATTCTTGGTCTTCAACGGCACAAGCAGCGTCTCACTGCTGTACGCGTCGACGATCACCAGCACATGCACCATACCCGACCGCGACATCAAGAGCGGCCCAATCAAATCAATCACAACACGGTCAAACGGCGGATACTTCGTCGGCACCAGCCCCATGTGCTTGGCCGTACCGTGACCCGCAATCGTGCGCCGCTTGCCTTTTGCACACATCGGGCAGCTCTTGATCCACTGGGTCGTGTCCGCATACATGCCGAACCAGAAGTACAGGCGCATCAAGGCCCCGTACGTCTTTTCGAACCCCCGGTGGCCGGCCGACGGCGCGTCGTGGTTTGCGGTCAGCACCCGAGCGCGCAGACGCAACGGCAGGACAAGCCGCGCACGACGGTTGGCGAGCTTGTCGACATCGATAAACATCAGCTTGCCACTGCACATCTCAAAGTCGGCGAAATCCCGCGACTTGGATGTCGCCATATGATGCCGTAACGCGGCTGCCGCCTTCGTCGGCATGCCCGCCAGAAACGCCTCCTCGGCGTCGGCGTCACCGAACTCGCCCGACTTGATCGTCATAATGAACACACAGACCGGGTCGATGCCCTGCTCAGCGCTAATGTCGATGGGCACGCCCGGCGCGCTGTCGGGCCCCACAACCGACGCCGCCGCAACACGCGGTGGCAAGGTGGCGCGGGCCGGCACCGCGGCCGCCACAATAATCATGTCCTCGTCCAATGTGGGCTTGTCCGACTCCAGAAACTGCTTGAGCGCCTCGTGCGAACTGCGATCGACCAGCGCGAACCGGCTCAGCGTGTCCACGTCGTCCATCTCCGCACGCGGGTGATACTTGAACGTGATAGTGATGGCCTGAAGCGCCAGCGCCACGCGCTGCATCTGCCGATTCGCACGACCCATCTCAATCGAGTCAGCCAACCAGCGCAGCGACTTCGGGTCGCCGTGAATGATGTTCTCGCTGTACTGCGAATACACACGGCCCTTGTCAATCAGGCAATAGTACCACGCCATGGCCTCCATCTCCGTTGGCCAGCGCTTCTTGTCTGCCTCGCTCGCTTTCTTAGCCATAAACCGGATAGGCCAGAACTTGCCCAAGGCATCCTCCTGACCCACCACACCTGCCCATCCGAACGTGGGCTGCGCGTCGATACGCCAGTGGAATGGCCGATTCCAGTCCGGCATTGTCAGCAGCGTCTCCCGCGCAATCTGGCGCCGAATCTCCACGAGCCGTTTAGCGTGATCCGCAGTAAACGTCCCCTCGACCCAACGATCGTGCATGATGTCCTCCAACGGCGCCGCCAGCTGAGAAAACTCCGGCACAAAGTTGCGGTACCGTCCCAACATGCTCATCTGCGACTTGAGCTCGCTCGCCGTCTTGGGCAAACGCATGTCCACCAACGGCCGCACAGCCTCCGGATCTTTGCGATAGTGGCCGTGACTCAATACAAACCCTTGGTGCACCACCTCGCTGCGAAAGATGTGGCACTTGGTGGCCTTCAAGATCGTGCCGTCCTGCACAATCTTTGTCAGGAACTGGTCCAACAGCGCGAGATGGACGTCCTCGGAGTCGCTACTCGTCCCCAGCAGCGTGTCGTCGAACATATACGCCAACTCGTTCGGTGAGAACGCGCTGTACTGCTTGGCCTTGAACCGATGCAGCGCCGCCGGCGAGTTCATCCCGCCCTGGACAACAACCCGAAACTCGCGAATCCCACCGTACGCACTGTAAAACGGTACGCGGCTCTCCACATCGTACGGGTACTGGAAATACGAATCCGCCTCGTCGAATGTTGAAAACACACGATTACGTCGGAAACGCTCAAGCGCCTCCAGAGGCGAAGGAACGGGATGCGAGTCCGGAATCGTCTTCTCGTTGCGCAAACGCGCATCACCGGTGAAACGAATCTTCTTGTTGCGTATCACGTGGTGAATGTTGATCGGCCGCGCCAGCTCTGCAGGGCCGGTCAAGTCGCCAATCACGCCCCGGGCATCCATCGCGTCTTCCCACTGCATTTGCGCACGCAGGACGCGCGGGTCACGGATCAGCCGCCGTGGCTCGTGCCGCGGTAAACCACTGAGATTGACATGCACTTTCTCGCGCGACTGGTCGACCTTGCGCAGCTGCATGCCGAACGCAGGCCGATGCTTCTGCACAAGTGCGCGCAACTTGTCCTTGCCAGCCGGCGACATCTCTGCTTCGCTCACAACCTTGGCCAGCGCCGCATCCGTCTGCCGGTCGTCCTCCTCAAACGACATGACAGGCGGCAGAAAGTCGCGACTGTCATCCGCATCTGGTACCAATTCGTACTCCGACCCCTTCAGCAGAATGTCGGCAGCCTTCACTGTTGTCGGACACACCACTGCACCGCTCGGCACCGACGCAGGCCGCAGCAACTGGCTCTGGTACGGTGCCGGGTGCACGTTCGCATCATCGTTTGTTGACGACTGGCGCTGACGGAGCGCCCACTCAGCAAACTCAGCCAGATACAATTCCAGCATTCCATCGTCTGCACGCTCCATGACGTCCTGAAACAGTGTCTGCAACCGCTTCGGCGCAGCGGCCATGCGCTTATTCAGCCACGTCCAGTACGCCTGCGCCTGCGGTCGATGGCTACTCACGGCCACTGGGATCGCCACAGCCCGCACAACCGCCTGTTGCTGGCCGTGCTGCAACCGTGCCGTATCGTCGGCCATGTGCATCACCACACGCAGCTGGCTTAGCGTCGGCTTGCCCAGCAACGCAGCCACCGGCAAGTCGCTCACAACTGCAAACGTGACGCGCTTCAGCCGTACCGCTCCCACGCGCAGCGGCAGGTCCACCAGACCGCTCGCATACACATGACCAACGCCGTGCAACAACGGACCGCCCGGCCGCACCGCGAACCCTTTTGGGACTGAGTCCTCGCGCATCAGATTCAGCGCGGCCATCGAGTCCAAGCCGAGCTTCATCGGAGCCGGCCCGACGAGCGCGTCCACCACAAACACCTCCTGGCCCACTGGCAGCGCGGGATATTCCAGCTTGCCTTCATTGTTGCCGGAGGAGCCGCCCTGCATCTTCGCGCGCAGTTCTGGATGCTTGGTGAAACACACGTCCTCCGTGTGGCCCGGCTTCTGGCAGAACGGGCACGGTGGTCGCGTGTCGGGGCGCGGGCGTCGGGGTTGGCCCTTGGTGGCTGGGTTGGCCGGCTTGCCGCCAGCGGGTGGCCCTTTTGGCACGACTTCGAACGTCTCGCCCGCCATCCTGCTGCACAATGCCTCGATTGTCTTGATCTCGCCCTCCGCTATTGCTTTCCCGACCTCGCGATACAATGTCGTATTTCTCATGCAGTAATCGGTGCCCAGCACTGTCGTGGTCCACAGATCCTCGAGCAACGCCCGCTCGCTGACCACGTTGATGAGCACGGCCGCCTGGGCCATCGGTCGCACACGCGTCAGGAAGGCGTACACTCCTTCGCTACTCTGGCGCCGTTGCTCCGCGAGACGGTGCCGCATGTTTCCCGCGCGCGTCCCCGACAGATACTTCTCCTGGAATCGCTTGCGCCACTCCTCAAAGCTACTCGGCATGGGTAGCGCGGCCAGCCGCGACTTGGCTTCCTGCGACACCAGCTGCAGCAGCCCGAGTGCCGTGGCGTCCGGCAGGCCCAGCCGAAGGTAGCCCAGCACCTCTTCGTATAGCATCACTGCCTCCTCGGGCCGTGTCACGTCGCCCTTGAAACTATCCATCATCCCCCGCAGGTTGGTCGTCGCCATGCGCTCAATCTCGCGAGGGAGGCCCGACCCGCGGACTGCGGGCGCCGGCGGCAACACGTTGGGGTTTTTCCCGCGCGCTTCCTCCCGCGCACTCTGGGCTCGTTCGGCGTCGCGCACCTCGGCGCTCGCACTGACGGCACCCACTACCGTCTGTTCGCCCGCGTGAAACCCGGCACTTGCCGTTCTTGCGGGTTCTTCCTTCTTCTCTGGCTCAGCGGCAGCGGACATCGACTCGATCCCCGCGCTCTGCACAAGCTTAGCCAGATGTTGATTCGCGTTCTCCAGCCTCGCGTTCAGTGCCGCCCGCTCCTCGAGCGCTTTCGTAAGCGCCTCGCGTGCAGCGGGGTCCTTCACTGATTTCAGCTGGTCGGGGGTTACCACCGGCCCTGCCGGCGTCTCCTCCATTTGTTGAGGTGGCCCTCAGGTTCTTATGAAAGACTGTTCATTCATCTGCCGTCCGCCGCCGCGTTTCTCGTCGCCCCTTGCAGGTGCGCGCCGGCCCCCCAGGCCGTTCCCGCCCAGCGGTACTACAA
>NZ_JACDCU010000286.1 GCF_013817365.1 Methylibium sp.
GAATCATTCCCTGCCTGGACGTGGCGGGCGGCAGGGTCGTCAAAGGCGTCAACTTCGTCGAACTGCGCGACGCCGGCGACCCTGTGGAGATTGCCGCGCGCTACAACGAGCAGGGCGCCGACGAGCTGACCTTCCTCGACATCACCGCCACCTCGGACGGTCGCGACCTGATCCTGCCGATTATCGAAGCGGTGGCCTCGCAGGTCTTCATCCCGCTCACCGTGGGTGGCGGCGTGCGCACGGTGGAAGACGTGCGCCGCCTGCTCAACGCCGGTGCCGACAAGGTCAGTTTCAATTCCGCTGCAGTCGCCAACCCGCAGGTGATCCGCGAGGCGTCCGACAAGTACGGCGCACAGTGCATCGTCGTTGCCATCGACGCCAAGCAGCGTTCGGCCGAGGACGCCGCCGAGCGCGGCGAGGGCTGGGACGTCTACACCCACGGCGGGCGCAATAACACCGGCCTTGACGCGGTCGTCTGGGCGCGGAAGATGGCGGAATACGGCTGCGGCGAAATCCTTCTGACCAGCATGGACCGCGACGGCACGCAGATCGGATTCAATTTGGCCCTCACCCGCGCAGTCAGCGATGCGGTGCCGGTGCCCGTGATCGCCTCGGGCGGCGTTGGCGCGCTTGAGCATCTGGCCGAGGGCATCACGATCGGCGGCGCCGACGCGGTGCTGGCGGCAAGCATCTTTCACTACGGCACGTTCACCGTCGGCCAGGCCAAGGCGCTGCTTGCCTCGCGCGGCATCCCGGTTCGTCTGTAGCCGCACGCGTCCCGCTGCCCTGCGGTCGGACACCGCCGTTCTGCCCCCGTTGCTACACTGGTTTGCATGAGCTGGCTCGACGAAATCAGGTGGGACAAGGACGGTCTCTTGCCGGTCATCGCGCAGGAAAGCCGGACCGCAGACGTGCTCATGTTCGCCTGGATGAACCGCGAGGCGCTGCAGCGCACTGCCGACATCGGCCAGGCGGTCTACTGGAGCCGCTCGCGCGGGCGCCTGTGGCACAAGGGCGAGGAATCCGGCCACTGGCAGAAAGTGATCGACATGCGCCTTGACTGCGACAACGACGTGCTGCTGCTCGAGGTCGAGCAACTCGGCCGCCCGGCGGGTGATCCGTCCATCGCCTGCCACACCGGCCGTCACAGCTGCTTCTTCCAGCGCTACGAGGCGGGCGCCTGGCATGCCGTGCTGCCGGTGCTCGAGGACCCGGAGCGCATCTACAAATGAACGCTCCTTTCGACGACGCGAAGACGATGTCGGCCCCGTCGCAGGACGTGCTCGCTCGTCTGGCGGCGGTCATCGAGTCACGCCGCACCGGCGACCCCGACGCGAGCTACGTGGCGCGCCTTTTCCACAAAGGGACCGACGCGATCCTCAAAAAGGTGGGCGAAGAGGCCACCGAGCTGGTCATGGCCGGCAAGGATGGCGACCCCCAGAAGATCGTGGCTGAAACCGCCGACCTGTGGTTTCACGCCATGGTGGCGTTGGCCCACTTCGGCCTGACGCCGGCGCAGGTGCTGGCGGAGCTCGAGCGACGGGAAGGCCTTTCGGGGCTTGAAGAATTTGCACTGCGCAAGGCGCAACACCGAGAGGCCAGGGAAGCATGAATACCGTGATCGATCCCGAGCGTGAACGCTCGCTCAAGACCATCGGCATCATCAGCTACCTGCTGCACTTGGTGGTTGCGGTGGGCGCGGTGATTCCGAGTTTTCAGCCGGGCATTGCGCTGCTCATCATCGCCTTCATCCTCGATGTGGTGAAAAAGGACGACGCTGCCGGCACCTGGCAGGCCTCGCACTTCAAGTGGCGCATCCGCTCCGTGCTGTGGGCCGGCGCGCTTTACGTCATCACGATCCCGCTGTGGCTCCTGTTCGTGCTGCCTGGCTGGATCGCGTGGTGCGTGATCTCGATCTGGTTCCTCTACCGCATCGTTCGCGGCGGCATGAACCTCAATGCCAACCGGCCGATGCCCGACTGACCATGAGCCAGCAAGACCCCCACTGCATCTTCTGCAAGATCGTCGAAGGGCAGATTCCATCCAGGAAGGCCTTTGAAGACGAGCACCTGCTCGCCTTCCACGACATCAACCCCTGGGCCCCGGTGCATGTGCTGATCATCCCCAAGCGGCACATCGCCATGCTCTCCGAAGTCGGCCCCGAGCATCAGGAGCTGATGGGCCGCATGCTGGTGCTCGCACCGAAATTAATGCGCGAGCTCGGCGTGAGCAACGGCTTTCGCACGCTGATCAACACCGGTCAGGACGGGCTGCAGGAGGTCTATCACCTGCACATGCACGTCATCGGGGGCCCGCGACCCTGGCTGAAGGGGTAAGCCCGCGATTGCTGCCGCTTTCGGCGCATTGAACCGCAAGCCCCGGACACGGGTCTGACACCCTCGCTGGCCTAGAATCGCATGCTGCGCATCCACTGCGTCATCAGGAGAACATCATGGGAACATTCAGCATCTGGCATTGGCTGATCGTGCTCGTCATCGTCGTGCTGATCTTCGGAACCAAGAAGCTCAAGAACATGGGCAGCGATCTCGGTGGCGCGGTCAAGGGCTTCAAGGACGGCGTGCGTGACGGCTCGACCCCGAACGACGACGCATCGGCGCCGACCCAGCAGGTCACAGCCAACAAGAACGCGGACGCCAACACGGTGGACGTCGAGGCCAAGCACAAGCGCTGAGCGATCCGGGCACCCCTCGCATGATCGACTTCGGTTTCGACAAGATTGCGCTGATCGGCGCCGTCGCGCTGATCGTCATCGGGCCCGAGAAGCTGCCGCGCGTGGCACGCACCGTTGGCCACCTGATGGGCAAGGCGCAGCGTTACGTTTCGGATGTCAAGGCCGAGGTCAATCGCTCGATCGAGCTCGAAGAATTGAAGAAGATGAAGACGCAGTTCGAGGACGCTGCGCGCGATGTCGAGCAGGGCGTCTCGAGCGAGGTCAAGCAGGCGAGCAGCGAGATGAATGAGGCCTGGGCAGAGTTGCAATCGTCCTCCGGCGGCGGGGGGGGCGACTCTTCCCCTTACACCAGCGACGCCTTGAGCGAGCCGCCCCTCGACTACCGTCCGAACAAGAAGAACTGGCGCGTCAAGCGCGCCGCAGTGCCGCAGTGGTACCGCCAGCGCCACGGTGTGCGCGCCAAGGCGCAATCTGGTGCTGCGCGAGTGGCGCGCTTCCGCCCGCCGCGCGTGCTGTAGTCCCGTGAGCGACCCCGAAAAGCGCGACGAGCTCGAAGGCAGCGAGCAGCCTTTCGTCGCCCATCTCATCGAGCTGCGCGACCGGCTGATCCGCGCCACGCTCGCCATTGCCGTAGGCTTCGGCATTTTCGCTTTGTGGCCCGGCCCGTCGGCGCTCTACGACCTGCTCGCCGCCCCGCTGGTGGCTCAATTGCCGGCCGGCGCCACGCTGATAGCCACCAACGTGATCTCCCCGTTCATGGTGCCGCTGAAGATCACGCTCATGGCCGGCTTCATGCTCGCGCTGCCGGTCGTGCTTTACCAGGTATGGGCCTTCGTCGCGCCGGGCCTGTACACCCACGAGAAGAGACTGGTGATGCCTTTGGTGATCTCAAGCACCTTGCTGTTCCTGATCGGCGTGGCGTTCTGCTATTTCTTTGTTTTCGGCCAAGTCTTCAAGTTCATTCAGAGCTTTGCGCCGAAAAGCATCACGGCGGCACCTGACATCGAGGCGTACTTGAGTTTCGTGCTGTCCATGTTCATCGCCTTCGGCGCGGCCTTCGAGGTGCCGGTCGTGGTGGTGCTGCTGGTGCGCATGGGCATGGTCTCGATCGAGAAGCTCAAGGCGTTTCGCGGTTATTTCATCGTGATCGCCTTCATCATCGCGGCGATCGTCACGCCGCCCGATGTGATTTCGCAGCTCGCGTTGGCCATCCCGATGGTCATCCTCTATGAAATCGGCATTCACATGGCGGGCTTGTTCGTCAAGCACACGCAACCGCCGCCCGAGGCGGCGGTCGAAGACCGTACAGCCTGAGCGGCTGCGGTTTCACCCTTGGGTCATTGGCGGGGTGGGCCCACCCGGGGCCGCTGCGCGACGGTCACTGTCACCTCGATCGCGCTGTCGCCGCGCTGCACGCCGAGCAGCGCCCGTGAACGCGGCTTGAGCGAAGCGACGGCATTGAGCAATTGCGCCGTGTTCGCGACCGGCTTGCGGGCGACCTGCGTGACCACGTCGCCGGGGCGCAGGCCACCCTCGCTCGCCGGCCCGCCCTGCAGCACGCCGGTGATCAGCACACCCTGCGACACCGCGAGGTTGAAGGTTTCGGCCATCTCGGGCGTCAGATCCCGCGGCTCCACGCCGATCCAGCCCCGCGTGACCTGACCGTCGCGGACCAGACTGTCGAGCACCTGCCTGGCCGTGGACACCGGAATGGCGAAACCGATGCCCAGATTGCCGCCGCTCCTCGAATAGATGGCGGTGTTGATGCCCATGAGATTGCCGGTGGCATCGACCAGCGCGCCGCCCGAATTGCCCGGGTTGATGGCGGCGTCGGTCTGGATGAAGTTTTCGAAGGTGTTGATGCCGAGCTGGTTGCGGCCCAAGGCGCTGACGATGCCGGACGTGACCGTCTGGCCCACGCCGAACGGGTTGCCGATGGCCAGCACCACGTCGCCGACCTGCAGCGCGTCGGAGTCGCCGAAGGCCACCGCCGGCAGCTTGTCGAGATCGATGCGCAGCACGGCGATATCGCTTTCGGGATCGGTGCCGATCACTTCGGCACGGCTTCGCCGGCCGTCCGAGAGCACGACCTCGATGTCGTCCATGCTATCGACCACATGGTTGTTGGTCAGCACGTAGCCATCGGTCGAGACGATCACGCCCGAGCCGACGCCGCTTTGCGCGGGCGACTGCGGGTCGCCGAAGAAATAGCGAAACCAGGGATCGGCGCCCTGCGGCCCGTCGATCGCCGACGCCTTGCTGGTGATCACGCTGACCACGGCCGGAGCGGCACGTTTGGCCGCCCCGGCATAGCTGCCGAAGGCGCCGCCCGGTCCCAGCGCCGTCGGCTCCAGCGCAGGCGCCATGTTCGTCGTCACGGAGGTCGGTGGCGCGGGGCTTTGCAGCCACTGCGGTTTGAGCGTCGTCACGACAAACAGCACTGCCAGCGCGACCGTGACCGCTTGGGAGAAAATCAGCCAGGATCTGTGCATGGGAGACGACGTGACAACCCGAGATGAGCTCGACAGCTACCTTGCCACGCTGCTCGAAGTGGATCGGTTCAAGGATTATGGGCCGAACGGTCTGCAGGTCGAGGGTAAACCGCAGGTCAGGAAACTGGTCAGCGGGGTGACAGCCAGCCTGGCCTTCATCGAGGCGGCGGCAGCCGCCGGGGCCGACGCCGTGCTGGTTCACCATGGTCTTTTCTGGCGCAATCAGGACGGCCGGGTGACCGGCTGGCTGAAGCGGCGCATCGCCACGCTGCTGCAGCACGACCTCAGTCTCTTCGCCTACCACCTTCCGCTTGACGCGCATCCTGAGCACGGCAACAA
>NZ_JACDCU010000287.1 GCF_013817365.1 Methylibium sp.
CGGCCGTGTCTTGTCGAGCCGCGGCAGCGTGGTCTACGAGACCCGCACCAACCAACTGTTCGTGAGCGACACGCCGACCAAGCTGGAAGAGATTGCGCAGATGATCGCGCGCATCGACATCCCGGTGCGGCAGGTGCTGATCGAAGCACGCATCGTCGAGGCGACAGACACCTTCGGCCGCTCGCTCGGGGTGAAGCTGGGCACGTCGTCGGCGCCGGGCGGCCGGGTCGCGGTGGGCGGCAACTATCTGGGCATCGGCAGCTCGACCGGCCAGGCGCCACCCATCAACAACATCGGCCAAACGCTGGGCGAGCCCTCGCCGAACAGCTACTTCGTCAACTTGCCTGCCGTGGGGCAGGGCGGCTACGACGCGGCGACTTTCGCAGTGTCCTTGTTCAGCTCGGCGATGAACCGGTTCCTGAACCTGGAGATCTCGGCCCTGGAAGCCGACGGCAAGGGCAAGATCATCTCCAGCCCGCGGGTGATCACGGCCGACCAGGTCAAGGCGCTCATCGAGCAGGGCACTGAAATCCCATATCAGACCGCGACCTCGAGCGGCGCCACGGCGATCCAGTTCCGCAAGGCGACGCTGAAGCTGGAAGTCACGCCGCAGATCACGCCGGAGGGCAACATCATCCTCGATGTCGACGTGAACAAGGACAGCGTGGGCGCGCAAACCGCCTCGGGCATCCTGATCAACACCAAGCACGTGAAAACGCAGGTGCTGGTCGACAACGGCGGCACTGTGGTGATCGGCGGCATCTACGAGCAGACCGAACAGGTCGATGAAACCAAGGTGCCGTTCCTGGGCGACGTGCCGGGTCTGGGCGTGTTGTTCCGCTCGAAGACACGCACGACGAACAAGAACGAGTTGCTGATCTTCCTCACGCCCAAGGTCGTGACCGACCGGACCGGCGCTCGCTGACCTGCTGGCTTGGCGGCATCCCAGACGATCGTCTTCGTCGGACTTCCCGGCTCCGGGAAGTCCTCCGTGGGTCGGCAACTCGCCCGCCGCCTCGGCGCGGCCTTCACCGACTCCGACACGGTGATCGAACAGCGGATCGGCGAGCCGATCCGTTGTTTTTTCGAGCGCGAAGGCGAGGCGCGCTTTCGTGACGTGGAGCAGGCCGTCATCGCGGAGCTCTGTGCCAAGGCAAACACCGAAGGCGTGCTGGCCACCGGCGGCGGTGCGGTGCTGCGCAAAGCCAACCGCGTGCTCCTGCATGCCACCGGCACGGTGATCTATTTGCGCTCCACGCCCGAGGAGCTGCATCGCAGGCTGCGCCACGACACGCAGCGCCCGCTGCTCCAGGTCGCCGATCCGCGCGCGCGCTTGCAGCAGTTGTTCCGGGAGCGCGATCCGCTGTACCGCGAGGCCGCGCACTACGTGATCGATACCGGTCGGCCCTCCTTGCACACGCTGGTCGGCATGGTCCTCATGCAGCTCGAGTTGGCCGGCCTCGTCGATCCGTCGCGGGTGCCTTCACCCGTGGAGCCGCCCCGGCCCGTCTGACGGTTGTGCAGCGCTCGTACACTCGAGGGCATGTCGGTTTTCACCTTGTCCGAGAGTCCCCGGTACCCGATCGAGACAGTCGATATCGCGCTCGGCGAGCGCGGCTACCCGATCCGCATCGGCAACGGCTTGATCGGCGAGGCGACCAGTTTCGACGGCGTGCCGAAGTCGGCGTTGGCGATGGTCGTGACCAACACCACCGTGGCGCCGCTCTATGCGCAACCGCTGATCGCCGCCCTTCGCAAGCGACACGCCCGGGTCGAACTGATCCAGCTGCCCGACGGCGAACACCACAAGGATTGGGCCACGCTCAACCTGATTTTCGACGCACTGCTGACGCATGGCGCCGACCGCAAGACGGTGCTCTATGCACTCGGCGGCGGTGTCGTGGGTGACATGACCGGCTTTGCCGCCGCGAGCTACATGCGCGGCGTGCCCTTCGTGCAGGTGCCGACCACGCTGTTGGCACAGGTCGATTCGTCGGTGGGCGGCAAGACCGGCATCAACCACCCTCGCGGCAAGAACATGATCGGCGCGTTTCATCAGCCACTGGCGGTGGTGGCCGACCTCGACACGCTGGCCACGCTGCCCGAGCGCGAATTGCGTGCAGGCTTGGCCGAGATCATCAAGTACGGGCCGATCGCCGACGCTGAGTTCTTCGGCTGGATGGAAGAGCACCTCGATGCGCTGCTGGCGCGGGAAGCGGCGGCCTTGCGCTACGCCGTGCGCCGCTCCTGCGAGATCAAGGCGGAGGTAGTCGCACACGACGAGCGCGAAGCGGGCCTGCGCGCCATCCTCAATTACGGGCACACCTTCGGGCATGCGATCGAGGCCGGGCTCGGTTTCGGCACCTGGCTGCACGGCGAAGCGGTGGCCTGCGGCATGGTCATGGCTGCCGATCTGTCGGTGCGGCTCGGCCACCTGCCCGATGAGTCGGCGCAGCGGATCGCGCGCCTGATCGAGCGCGCCGGCTTGCCGATCGTCGGCCCCAGGCTCGGCGCTGAGCAGTATCTGGCGCTGATGCGGCTCGACAAGAAGGCCGAGGACGGCGAGATCCGGTTCGTGGTCGTCGACTCGCTCGGTCATGCGTTGCTGCGCGGCGCGCCCGATGCGGTGGTGCGCGAGGTCATCGCGCGGCACGGCGGCTGAAGTCGCCGCTGGCCGCATGGCCCTCGCGCCTTATGCCAGCGATCCGGCCCGCAGCCGTGGGCGCCGTCACCCGGAGCCGCCGGCCCCGACCCGGGACGACTATCAGCGCGACCGCGACCGCATCGTCCACTCCACGGCGTTTCGGCGCTTGGTCTACAAGACGCAGGTCTTCCTCAACCATGAAGGCGACCTGTTCCGCACGCGGCTGACGCATTCGCTCGAGGTCGCACAACTCGCCCGCTCCATCGCCCGTGCGCTCGGTTTGAACGAGGATCTGGTGGAGGCCATCGCGCTGGCGCACGACCTGGGCCACACGCCCTTCGGTCATGCCGGGCAGGACGCGCTCGACCGCTGCCTGCGAAACGCCGATCCGGCCAGCGGCGGTTTCGAGCACAACCTGCAGTCGCTGCGAGTGGTCGATCAGCTCGAGGAGCGCTATGCCGACTTCGACGGCCTCAATCTGAGCTTCGAGACGCGCGAGGGCATCCTCAAGCACTGCTCCGGACGTCACGCGAGGGCGCTCGAGGCGGTGGAGCCTGGTGGGGTTGCGCGGCGCTTCATCGATGGCACGCAGCCGAGCCTGGAGGCGCAGCTCTGCAACCTGGCCGACGAGATCGCCTACAACTCCCACGATGTCGACGACGGTGTGCGCTCGGGGCTGATCGGCATCGAACAACTCGAAGAAGTGCCTTTGGTTTCGCGCTGTCTTGCGCAAGTGCGCGACCGGCATCCGGGCCTGACCGGCCGCCGGCTGCTGTATGAGACGCTGCGGCGCCTGCTGTCGGTGCAGGTCTATGACGTGATCGACGCCAGTCGCGTCGCCTTGGCGACCTTGGCGGCGGCCGACGCGGACGCGGCCCGACTCGGCCCCCCGGTGATCGGCTTTTCGCCTTCGATGCGCCAGGAGAGTGCCGCGCTCAAGCGCTTTCTGTTTCGTTGCCTTTACCGCCACCCGCAGGTGCTGGCCACCACCGAGCGTGCGCAGGGCGTCGTGCAAGAGTTGTTCGAGGCCTTCGATGCCGGCGTAGCCGAGTGGCCTCAGCGCGGTGCAACCGGCAGTGACCGCCATCGCGCCCTTGCCGACCACATCGCCGGTATGACGGACCGCTATGCGCTTCGTGAGCATCGGCGAATGACGGGGCGCGACGTATTCGATGCGGAGCACTCCGTGTCGCCTGAGTGACATTTTTCGTCAGCATGTTGCAACACTGAGTGTTGCCCCCCGTATTGCCTGCCCGACCCCGTCGATATATTGCGGCGAGACAGTGGCCAACGGGCCTTTGGCTGAGCAGTCCGCGGCTCATGCGGGCCGCAGTGACCGATCCAAGAATCCAGGAGACCGTTCTCATGAAGAAGTCCCTCGTTGCCCTCGCGGCGCTGTCGGCCATCGCCGCAAGCGTGCACGCGCAGTCGAGCGTCACCTTGTACGGCGTCGTCGATGTCGGCGTTCGATTGATCGACAACGCGGGCTCCGACAATGACGACCGCTTGACCTCCGTGAACGGCGCAGGCGCCGACACCACCGCGGGCGGCATCACGCCGAGCCGCTGGGGTATCCGGGTGACCGAGGATCTGGGCGGCAACTATCGCGCGCTGGCCAACATCGAATCCCGGTTTCTCGGCGACACCGGCTCGCTCCAGACCGGCGAGCAGTTCCAGCAAAGCTGGGTGGGACTCGTCACGCCTTTCGGCCAGGTGACGCTCGGTCGCCAGTACAACGTGTTGTTCGATGTGTCCGCCCTTGCTTTCTCGCCGTTCAAGACGATGGGCCCCTTTCTCGAGTCGTACAAGCCAGAGATCGGCATGGCGCTCGGCGCGCGCAACAACAACATGTTGAAGTACGCGATTGCGCTGGGCGGCTTTGTGGCGGAGCTCCAGGTCAGCGCCGGTGAAGGGGGCCAGGAATCGGGCGCCGCCACCTTCACCAACGGCAAGTCCATCGGTGGCATGGCGCGCTACAAGTTCGGCGACATCACGCTCGGTGGTGGCTACCTCGAGCGCGAGTTCAGCGGCGACCACAAGGCCAAGGCCAGCCTGATCGGCATCGGCTACGACAACCGCAAGCTGTACTTGAACGCCTTCTACATCCAGAACGACATCGACGAAGAGCTGGCCATCCCGGTCACCATTCCGGCGCTCGGACTGGTCGGTCGCGCCGCCGGGCCGGCGATCCTTTACACGGCCACCGGATTCGACAACGGCATCCTCACGGGGGCGTCGCCCGCAGGAGCTTCCCTCAGCTCGCTCCCCTTCGGCTTCGGCTCCGACGATCGCAAGATGTTCAGCGTCGGCGGCACTTATCTGGTGACCAACTCGCTCAACATTGGCGCGCAGTACTGGCGCATGGAACAAGAGGGCATCACGCCGTTCATTCCGGCGGAAGGCGAGGTGGACTACTTCGCCGCTGTCGCGCAGTACGGTTTCTCCAAGCGCAGCTCGGTCTATGCGATCGTGGACCACACCAAGACGAGCGGCGATCTGACTCTCGTGAAGCGGCCCAACCAACCCGGCCCCGGGCCGGATTCGCGCACCGGCATCACCGTCGGTATCCTTCACCGTTTCTGACGCGACGATCTCCGAAAAAATGCTGAGGCGCGCTTGCGCCTCGCTGAAGGGGGCACCGAGGGTGCCCCCTTCTTTTCGCCTCGAATACTTCGCTCTTCCTCATGGCCCGTCTACCCCGCCTTCTTGTTGCCGGTTTTCCGCATCTCCTGAGCCAGCGCGCGCAGCACGGGCAAGTCATGGTTCGCGACGACGACGACAGGCGTGCGCTGCTCCTGCTGCTGCGCGATGCCGCCGCACAGCACGGCGTTGCCCTGCACGCCTATG
>NZ_JACDCU010000025.1 GCF_013817365.1 Methylibium sp.
ATGCGATGTTCCTGCCGGCCGTCGTGCGCTTCAACGCCGAGGCCGAGAGCGTCAAGGCCGAGCGCCGCCTCGAGCGCATGGCGCATGCCATGGGACTGGCGGCGGCGGGCGACATTCCCGAAGCGATCGTGGCGATGAACGCGCGCCTCGGCCTCGCACCCGGCCTGGCCGCGCTTGGCGTGGAGCGAGACTGCTTCGACAAGGTGATCGAGGGCGCACTCGCCGATCATTGCCACCAGACCAACCCGCGGCTGGCGAGCGCGGACGACTACCGGGCGATGCTCGAAGCGGCCATGTAGGCCCGGTCCGCGAGCGGGCTATTGCCCCGCACGCGGCCGTGCGCCGCTCGACCGTGCCGTGCTCGGCGAGCGCTGCGGTGGCCATGCGTCAGGCGCCGATCTAGGCGCCCACCAAGTGCACCGGCTGCGCGGATCGTGCCAACTACTCACCGAACAGATAACGGTCCAGCGCGCCCGGTGCCATTGCCCAGATGCTTGCCGTGCCCGCGGAGCGGCCTCGCTTTCGCGGATTGAGCGCCGCACGCTGCGCCCTGTCCTACAAACGGCTTGCAAGCCAGACTACAGCGGGCAAACCCTTACTTCTGTGAGAATTCGTCGGGCAGTGCTTCGAAACGTCCTCGATGCCTACAGCGTCGACTTCTTGAACCTGATCACCGACATCCTTCCATGCTGAATCCTCCCGTTCCCTGTCCGTCGTCGAACTTCCCGGCCTCCCGAACCGGGTGTACCGACGGTTGGCAGCTGCGGTTTGTAACGGTGCCGGGGTCAGCGTCCGTTTCACGGGCACAGAAGTTGCTCTATTGCCGGCAGCGCGGCGTGCCGGGACTGTCACGACCAGTGACAAAGCTTTGGTCCCTTTCGCGAACGCCCATCGTCCCCCCGTTATCAAGGCTGGAGGTTGAACTCGAAGGTTCATCGAGTTCATCTCCTTCAGCCTTGGCAGTCCCCTGCTTTCTTGCTGCATGACTCCGACGCGCTTGCCGAAACCCGACCCAAACTCTGCCCGCGCAATGAAGCCCACCGAAATGATTCCCGACGTATCGCCGCCTGCCGACGTCGCGACAGCCCCGCAACTCCTGCGCGGCAGCATGACGCCGCTGCCCTGGGCCGGCCTCTGCGGCAGCCTGCGCGCAGGGCTGGGTGCGGCGCTCGGTGGCAAGGCGGCAGCACTGCCGGTGGCTGCACCGGCGCTCTGGGCAGGTATCGCGGCCGACCGCCGCCGCCTGCTGCTGGCGCTGGTGGTGGGCAGCGCCACGTTCGCCACACTGGTGCTCGAGAGCGTCGCGCCGGTCGGTGACGGCAATCCCTGGGCCGGTGCCCAGACGGCCCTGTTCGCGCTGCTCTTCGCCTGGGTTTCGGCCGGCTGCGTGACGGCGGTCATGGGCTACCTGACGCTGCTGCGTGGTGACCGCCATGCGCTCACCGCGGCGGGTGTGGCCGACCACGCCATCGATTCGGCTGCGCGCACCGCGATCATCATGCCGATCTGCAACGAAGACATCGCCACCGTGGCCGCGGGTCTGCGCGCCACTTGCGAATCCTTGATCGCGGCGCAGCAGCAGGCCGGTGCGCCGCCGGTGTTCGACGTTTACCTGCTCTCCGATACCGCTGATCCGAAACTGCGCGAGGCCGAACTGCTGGCCTTGCACGCGCTGCGCGCCGCGCTCGGCGACCTGCCGGTCTACTACCGCTGGCGCCATCGCCGCACGAAGAAAAAGGCCGGCAACGTGGCCGACTTCTGCCGCCGCTGGGGCCGCCAGTATCGCTACATGATCGTCCTCGACGCCGACAGCGTGATGAGCGGCGAGGCGCTGCTCACCATGGTGCGCTTGATGGAGGCGCACCCGCGTGCCGGCATCGTGCAGACGGCGCCGCGCTCTTGCGGCCACGATTCGCTGCATGCCCGCGTGCAGCAGTTCGCCGGCCGGGTCAGCGGGGCGCTGTTCAGCGCCGGCCTGCGCTATTGGCAGCTCGGAGAATCGCATTACTGGGGCCACAACGCGATCCTGCGCGTCGAGCCATTCATGAAGCATTGCGCCTTGGCCCCGCTGGCCGGCCGGGGCGGTCTTTCGGGGCCGATCCTCTCGCACGATTTCGTCGAGGCCGCGCTGATGCGCCGCGCCGGCTACGAAGTCTGGCTGGTGCCCGACATCGAAGGCAGCTTCGAGCAGCCGCCACCGCATCTGATCGACGAGCTCACGCGCGACCGCCGTTGGTGCCAGGGCAACCTGCAGAACGCGCGGCTGGTGGCCGAGCCCGGCATCGCTGGCGTGCACCGCGCAATGTTCGTGACCGGCGCCATGTCGTACGTGGCTTCGCCGCTTTGGCTGGCCTTTGCCTTGCTAGGCGTGCTCCCCTGGCTCGTGAGCGGCAGCGGCAGCGGCGCCGGGGCTTCGGACGGCGGTCTGCCGATGGCTGCCGTCGGCCTGTGGGTTGCGACGCTTGCGCTGCTGTTCCTGCCCCGGGTGCTGGCCGTGCGGCTGATCGTGCAGCGCGGTGAAGCCGCTGCCTACGGCGGGACGGGCAAGCTGGCGGTGAGTGCTGTGCTGGAGGCGATGCTTTCAGCCCTGCAGGCGCCGGTGCGCATGGTGGCGCATTCCATCTTCGTGCTGGGGGCCCTCACCGGTTTGAAGCTGGCCTGGAAATCACCCTCGCGTGAAGCCACCGCGGTGGGCTGGCGCGAAGCTGCCGGTCGCTTCGGTTTGGTCGGCGCGCTGGTCGCCGCCGCGCTGGCCTGGTGGATGGCCGGTCAGCCGGCTGATGCTTGGCGTGTGCTGCCCTTGGCGCTGCCGCTCATGCTGGCCGTGCCGCTGGCGGTGGTGACGAGCCGCACGGGTCTTGGACGGGCCTGGCGTCGCCGCGGCTGGCTGCTGATTCCGGAGGAGACGCGTCCGCCGGCAGTGATGCAGGCGGCGTGGCGCCATGCCGGAGCCGAGACCGTCGAGTTCCCCCCGCAGGCTGAAGTGCCCGCCCCGCCGACGCCCGCAGCCTTGCAGCCAAGCTGGCAGGCTCGTCGTCCGGTTTCCAACCGGGGCAGCGCAGGCAGCTTGGCATGGCCCGGTGCCCGCAGCTTTGCATTCGCCAGCTTTGCGATGGCCAGCGTGGTCGCCATGATGGTGCCCAACACGGTGGCGACCGGCGGCTTGTCGGCCAGCGACTTGGCGGCGATGCGCATCGTGATGATGGCGTCCAGCCCGGAAGCCGCACCGCGGGTTCTGGAAGAACAGCGGCGCGCGACGATCCAGCGCGGTTTGCGCCGGGTGGCTGTCAAAGCCACCAGCGAAGCGGTTCGTCGCGTGAAGAGCCGCTCGACCAGCATTTGACGGGACAGACGAGCCGGTCTCCCCGGCTCGTTCGAATCTCGCAATTCACCGCGGCGGTTTCAGCGCTCGGTTCGCAGTTTCGCGAAAGCCGCCGCCATTGCACTGCTGGACTTGTCCGTTGAAGACCCCGCCGAGCGCGGCGTGGCGACGCGTTCGCCGCGAGCCGGTGCTTGGTAGGCGTTGCCGACGCCTGTTCGCGGCACGGGTGTGCCATCGAGCTTCATCGTCAGCGAAACCCGCCCTCGCGCCAGATCGACCTCGAGCACGCGTACTTTGACGACGTCGCCGGTCTTCACCACCTCGCGCGCATCACTGACGAACTTGTTGGACAGCTGACTCACATGCACCAGCCCGTCCTGGTGCACCCCCAGATCGACGAAGGCGCCGAACGCCGCCACGTTGCTGACCGTGCCCTCGAGCAGCATGCCGGGCTGCAGATCCTTCAGGTCTTCGATCCCGTCGTTGAAGCGGGCCGCCTTGAAGCCGGGGCGCGGATCGCGGCCGGGTTTTTCCAGCTCGGCCAGCACGTCCTTGACGGTGATCGCGCCGTGGCGCTCGTCCGCGAAGGCTTCCGGTTTCAAGGCGCGGATCACGTCGCTCTTGCCCATCACCTCACCGGCCGGGCGGCCCAGCGTCGCGACGATTCTCTCGACCAGCGGATAGGTCTCGGGGTGCACGCCGGAGCCGTCGAGCGGGTTGTCGCCGCCGCGGATGCGCAGGAAACCCGCCGACTGCTCGAAGGTCTTCTCGCCGAGCCCGCCCACCTCCCGCAACTGACGGCGGTTACCGAAGGCGCCGTGCGCGTCGCGCCAGCGCACGATGTTCGCCGCCACGGCCGCGCTCAGGCCGGACACGCGCGCCAGCAGCGGCGCCGAGGCGGTGTTCAGATCGACGCCGACCGAATTGACACAGTCCTCGACCACCGCATCGAGCATGCGCGCGAGTTCGCTCTGGTTCACGTCGTGCTGGTACTGGCCCACGCCGATCGATTTGGGATCGATCTTCACCAGCTCGGCCAGCGGGTCCTGCAGCCGACGCGCGATCGAGACCGCGCCGCGCAGGCTGACATCGAGCTCCGGCAACTCCTTGCTGGCGAACTCGGAGGCGGAGTAGATCGAGGCGCCGGATTCGCTGACGACCATCTTTTCGATGGGCGTTGCAGGCTCGGGTTGCGACGCGCTGGACGCCGAGCCGTCCGCCAGTCTCTTGATCAGGTCGGCCGCCAGCTTGTCGGTCTCGCGGCTGGCCGTGCCGTTGCCGATGGCGATGAGATTCACGCCGTGCGCCGCGGCGAGCCGGCCGAGCACGTGCAGCGAGCCGTCCCAGTCCTTGCGCGGCTCGTGCGGATAGACCGTCGCGGTGTCCAGCACCTTGCCGGTGTCGCTGACCACCGCGACCTTCACGCCGGTGCGGATGCCCGGGTCCAGCCCCATCACCACGCGCTTTCCTGCGGGTGCGGCGAGCAGCAGGTCGCGCAGGTTGTCGGCGAACACCTTGATCGCTACCTTCTCGGCCTCTTCGCGCAGCCGCGCGAAGAGGTCGCGCTCCAGGCTCAGGCTCAGCTTGACCTTCCAGGCCCAGGCGATGCACTTGCGGATCAGGTCGTCGCCGGCCCGGGCCCGATGGCTCCAGCCGAGGTTCAGGGCGATCCGGGCCTCGGCCATCGACACCTTGCCGGACACCGGCTCCTCTGCCAGCACCAGCTTGGCATCGAGGATCTGCTGCGTGCGGCCGCGAAACACCGCCAGCGCACGGTGCGAAGGCACCCTGGCGATCGGCTCGTCGTAGTCGAGATAGTCGCGCAGCTTGGCCACGTCGGGCTGCAGCGGGTCCTTGCCGTCCATCAGTTTCGAGCGGAAAAGACCCGTCTCCCACAGCCAGCCGCGCAGCGACTGCACCAGCCCCGCGTCCTCGGCCCAGCGCTCGGCGAGGATGTCGCGCACGCCGTCGAGCAAGGCCAGCGCGTCGGCAAAGCCCGCCTCGGCGAAGGCTGACGCGCCACTCTCATGAGCCGCTGCGAAGGACGCCGCCTCGTCCAGCGGTACCAACGTCGGGTCGCCGAACAGCCGGTCGGCCAGCGGCTCCAGACCCGCCTCGCGGGCGATCGTCGCCTTGCTGCGGCGCTTGGGCTTGTAGGGCAGGTAGAGGTCTTCGAGTTCCTGCTTGGTCGGCGCGGCGTCGATGGCGGCGCGCAGCTCGGCGCTGAGCTTGCCCTGCTCGTCGATGCTCTTGATTACCGCCGCCCGGCGCTCTTCCAGCTCGCGGAGATAAGAAAGGCGCGCTTCGAGGTCACGCAGCTGCGTGTCGTCGAGGTTGTCCGTCGCTTCCTTACGGTAACGGGCGATGAAGGGGACGGTGGCGCCGCCGTCGAGCAGATCGACGGCAGCCTTCACCTGAGCCGCTCGAACCTTCAGTTCGGTGGCGAGTTGCAGCAGGATCTTGTCGGCGGTATTCAACGTGAGAAGCCATGCGAAGTGCGGAGGAGACGCCGCGAAGCCGCGCAGTGTGCCACTGGCGACACCGGGCCGAACGCTCATGCCCGCCCTCTCCCCGCTTTGCCGGAGAAGAACCATTCGAACAACTGCCGGCGGCTCAGGCCAGGCTGCGCTCCGCCAGGGGCGGTGGGTTGTACTGGTACAGCCAGGTTTCGCTCATCGGCTGCCCGGCGCTGCTGAGGAACAGGCGCAGGTCGATGGGCTCCTCGTCTGCGGGCGGCACCAAGTCGAACATCGCGCGCCAGCCGTTGATCGAGTGCAGGGGCCGCGCGGAGGTGATCTCGATCTTGCCGCGCGAGGCCGTGACGACCGCCTCGACCTTCGCTTTGGGGCCGAGCAGGCCCAGGTCGCCACCGGCGAAGTCGACCGCGAAGCGCCACGAGAAGTGCTTGCGGGCCTGGCCGACCACGCCGCCCAGGCCGGTGCGCGTGGCGAGGCAGCGCGCCATCGGCGGCACCACCGGCTGGGCGCCCCAGTGCAATCGATAGGAGAAGAGCAATTCCTCGCCGGGCTGGGGCGCGCGATCGGGATTCCACAGCACGACGATGTTGTCGAAGGTTTCGTCGACTGTCGGAATCTCGATCAACTGGACCGAACCGGCCTCCCAGCCGGCTTTCGGCTCCACCCACAGGCTCGGGCGCTTCTCGTAGAAGACGCCGTCGTCTTGGTAGTTGTCGAAGTCGCGGTCGCGCTGCATGAGGCCGAAGCCGCGCGGGTTATTGTCCTTGTAGGCGTTGAAGCGCAGCACCCGCGGGTTGTTCAGCGGGCGCCAGATCCATTCGCCTTCGCCAGTGAACATCTGCAGGCCGTCGCTGTCGTGGATCTCGGGGCGCCAGTCGTTGGCCATGCGGCGGTCGTTCTCGCCGGTCTGGAACATGCTGGTGAGCGGCGCGATGCCCAGCCGCTCGATCGGCTTGCGCGGGTACAGCGCGGCGTCGATGTCCATCAGCTGGACATCGCCCGGCGTGATGACGAAGCGGTAGGCGCCGGCGATGCTGGGCGAATCAAGCAGCGCGTAAACCGTGATGGTGCTGGCACCCGGCGCGGGCTTCTCGAGCCAGAACGCGACGAAGTTCGGGAACTCCTCGGCCCGTGGCAGGCCGGAGTCGATCGCAAGGCCACGTGCCGACAGGCCGTATTGCCACTGCCCGCCGACGGCGCGGAAATAACTCGCGCCGAGAAAGGCGCAAATGTCGCGTTCCGGATCGGTGTGGAAGTTCAGGCGGAAGCCGGCAAACCCCAGGTCCTTCGGCAACTGGCTGCCCTGCACGCCGCTCTTGCCGTAATCGAACATCGCGGGGTTGTAGGCGACTTCGCGAGCTTGGCCATCGACAAGTTCATGAATGCGGACCGGCGTCTTGAAGAACAAGCCGAGGTGAAAGAACTGCGCCTGCAGACGCAGCCGGTCGTCGCGCCACAGTGCGTGTTCGGGACGAAAGCGGATCGCCTGGTGCTGGTCCCAGTCGAGCGAATCGATGGCCGGGGGCAGCGTGGCAGGCGGTGCCCGGTAAGCCTGGGCTGCCAACTCGCGCGCCCGGCCCTTGAGCCCGGCATAGTCGAAAGGCCGCGGCTTGCCGACGGTTTCGAGCGTGGCGGCGCCGGCCACGTGAACGAACAGGGTTTGAAGGGCAGCGGAGGCGGCCAGGCCGCCGACGAAATGTCTTCTATGCATGAACCGGTCGTGTTGTCGTGGAAACCAGCTCGCCGCACGGGCCGAAGAGGCGAAGCGTCCACTCGCCGGGTCACTGCCCGACGCGGACGCGATGCAACGACGGCGATGCAGCGAGAAACAGCGCAGCGTAGCGGCCCGCCGACGCCCGGTCTGTAGGACAGCAGCCAGAGTTCTGTAAACGGCCGCGTCCGGCCGCCGACTCGCAGGGTCGATCAGACGGCGCGCAAACCCAGCATCTCGAACAGCGCCTCGTCGCGGGCGACGTCCGGATTGCCGGTCGTGAGCAGCTTCTCGCCGTAGAAGATGGAGTTGGCGCCGGCCAGAAAGCACAGCGCCTGGATGGCGTCGCCCATCTGCTGGCGGCCCGCCGACAGCCGCACGTAGGCCGTCGGCATGGTGATGCGCGCCACGGCGATGGTGCGCACGAACTCGAAGGGATCGAGCTTGTCGGTGCCGGCCAGCGGCGTGCCTTCCACCTGCACCAACTCATTGATCGGCACCGACTCCGGGTGCGGGTCGAGGTTGGCAAGCTGCGCCACCAGACCGGCCCGCTCGCGCCGGCTTTCGCCCATGCCGACGATGCCGCCGCAGCATACGTTCATGCCGGCCTCGCGCACATAGGCCAGGGTCTGCAGCCGCTCCTCGTACACGCGCGTGCCGATGATGCGGCCGTAGGCCTCGGGCGATGTATCGAGGTTGTGGTTGTAGTAATCGACGCCGGCTTCCTTGAGTGCCGCGGCCTGGGGCCGGCTCAGCATGCCGAGCGTGCAGCAGGCCTCGAGGCCGAGCGACTTGACTTCGCGCACCAGCGCGGCCACCTTTTCGATGTCGCGGTCCTTTGGCTCGCGCCAGGCCGCGCCCATGCAAAAGCGTGTGGCGCCGGCCGCGACCGCCGCCTCGGCTGCGGCGCGCACGGCGCTCGGCTCCATCAGCTTGTCGGCCTCGACGCCCGTGTCGTAGTGCACCGACTGCGGGCAGTAGGCGCAGTCCTCCGGGCAGCCGCCGGTCTTGATGGACAGCAGGGTCGAACGCTGCACCGCGTTGGCGTCGAAGTGCTCGCGGTGCACCTGCTGGGCGCGAAACATCAGGTCGTTGAACGGCAGGTCGAACAAGGCCAGCGTGGCTTCGACGCTCCAGCGTTCGCGTGCGGGGTGGAGGTGGCGCGCCTCGGGGCGCAAGACGTGAACAGGCTGAATGGAGGCATTCATGGGAGGCTGTGCGATGGGAGTGTCTACAGATGCCGGGGGTTCTAACACAGGGTATCGGTAAGCTCAGGGCGTACTTGCGTTGCTGGCCAGCCAGTCGAGCGCACCCTGCCCCGCCACCCGCCCGCTGGCCATGCTCGCCGTGATCAAGTAGCCGCCCGTGGGCGCTTCCCAGTCGAGCATTTCGCCTGCGCAGAACACGCCCGGCACGGCGCGCAGCATGAGACGCTCATCCAGCGATGGCAGGCGCACGCCGCCGGCAGTGCTGATCGCTTCGGCGATCGGCCGGGGCGCGACCAGCCGCAGCGGCAGCGCCTTGCACGCCGCCGCAAGCTGCACCGGGTCGTGCATCGCCTCTTTGCCGAGCACTTCATACAGCAGCGCTGCCTTGACGCCGGTGATGCCGAGCCGGCTCCTCAGTTGCGTGGCCAGCGTGCGCGCCCCCCGTGGACGCCCGACTTCCGCGGCGACGAACTCGGCGCTGCGGTCGGGGAGGAGATCGAGGTGGATCGTCGCGGCGCCTTGCGCTGCGATCTCGTCGCGCAGTGCGCTCGACGCTGCGTAGACCAGGCTGCCTTCGATGCCGGTGGCCGTGACGACGAACTCGCCCTGGCGCCGGAACTGCGCTGCGTGCCGGTCGGTGAAGGCCAGCACCACCGGCTTGATCGGCGCCCCGGCGAAGCGCTCGCGGAAATGCGCGCTCCATCCGGGCGGCTGACCGGCTTGGCCGACGTCGAAGCCGCAGTTCGAGGGCAGCAGCGGCGCCACCTCCACGCCGCGGGCCGCCAGCGGCGCGACCCAGGCGCCGTCCGAGCCGAGCTGCGGCCAACTGGCACCGCCCAGCGCCAGCACCACCGCGTCGGCCGTCGCGGCGCGCTCGCCCTGCGGCGTGGCGAAACGCAGTGCGCCGTCTTCCGACCAGCCCTCCCAGCGGTGCCGACTGTGAAAACCGACGCCGGCCGTACGCAGACGGTGCAGCCAGGCGCGCAGCAGCGGCGCGGCCTTGAGGTCGGTCGGAAACACGCGGCCCGAACTGCCGACGAAGGTGCTGATGCCGAGGCCATCGGCCCAGTCGCGCAACCCGCTCGGCGGCAGCACCTCCAGCCAGGCGCCGACCGCTTCGGCGCGCGGGCCGTAACGCGTGCCGAAGTCCGCCAGCGGCTCGCCGTGGGTGAGGTTCAGGCCGCCCTTGCCCGCCAGCAGGAACTTGCGACCCACCGAGGGCATGGCGTCGTACAGATCGACGCGCGCCCCGCCGGCTGCCAACTCCTCGGCCGCCATCAGCCCGGCCGGCCCGCCGCCAATGACGGCCACCTTGGCCGCGGCCGGGGTGTCGCCGTCGAACTGGCGGCATTCGCTGGGCGCCGATGCGCCGCCGACAGTTGCGGATAACGCCGACGTCGACGCCGACGCGCGCCCAGCGTCGCCGGCAGGCGCTGCCATGCTCATCCTTCTTCGCGCAGGTCTTGCGCAGGCGCGGCTGTCACCGGCTGGGGCCACACGATCTCGAAATGCTCGAGCACCAGTTCCAGGCTCTCGCTCGCCTCGAAGCCTTCGCGCTCGCCGCGCTCGGCGAAGTCCTGGCGGTGCGCGGAGAGCCACCAGCGCAGGCTCAGGTCGCCCTCGCCGGCCTCGAAGGCGAAGCGGTCGTCGATGTCGTGAAAGTGGCGCAGCTCGACGTGGGTGTTGCGCACGATGGCGCGCGGCTGGCCGGCGCCGTCGAGCACCACGAGGTGGTCGCCCGGCTGCGGCAGCGACTCCAGGTCCTTCTGGAAATCGCGGTGCAGCGTGGCATGCGCGCGCTTAATGCCGCGGGCCACCAGATCGGCCAGTTCGTCGGCGAGCGGCCGTGTGTGGCCGAGGGCACTGGCCGCGAAGCCTTCGACCTTGACGCCGCATTGGCGCTGGTAGTCGAGCCAGAAGGGCTCGATGTCCTCGGCGCGGCCGGGTTGGGGCGACGCACTCATCGAAGTGCCCTTGCCGCGAGGCCATGCGTGCATCGCAAGGCTTCTGCCGGGAGGCGCTGCGCGCATGGAAAACCGGCGGTGAAGCGGCGTGGCGCAGACGCGGGAACAGGCGACATGTCAATGCGGATCGGTGTCATCGCAGGCAGTTTGACATGCGACCCCGGCCGCGACCGGCAGGCTATGCGCTGCGAAACCGGGTCGCCTTCACGAACACGATCGCCAGCAGCGGCAGCACCAGACCTATCGCGGTCGCGGTGATGAACAGCCACCCGAGTTCGCTGTAGTCGGCCGGCACCTGCACAGCCCCGCCCGGGCCCTTGACCTCGCGCGAGACGAGGAACACCTCATTGAGGTATTTCGTTCCGAGCTGCGAGGCCGACAGGGCCAGGTTCGTGAACGAGGCCATCACGGCGAAAAAGGTCGCTTTAAGACGGTCCGGTGCCGAGTTGGCGATCCACGCCAGCATGGGCACCATGGCGATCTGGCCGAGCGGCGACTCGAGCGCCGTGTCGATGAGCGCAATCGCTCGGGCGTCGATCACGCCGCCGGTGAGCGCTGCCGTCCATTCGTGCAGCCCGTAGTACATGCCCACGATCGGCAGGCTGAGCAGCGTGCTGGCGACGGTGAGCAGGCCGACGATGTAGGCGATCGAGCGCTCGGCCATGAAGCGGCGGAAGACGAACAGACCCGCCAGCGTCAGCACGCTGCCCAGGAGCGACAGCGTGGCGATGAACTGCTGGTCGAAATCGAGCTCGTCGATCATCCACCACGTCGAGCCCGCGCCCGGCCCGGGCATCGCCCGGAAAACGAAGATGACCACGGCCGTGCCGACCAGCACGTTGCGCGCCTCGGGCGGCAGCTCGCGCGTGAGCTGCCGGATGAGAAACAGCACGATCGCCATCGAGGCCACGAAGATGATCTCCTGCCCGGCCGCCACGTTGCCCAGGCCGACCGCGACCGCGACGGCCGCGAACGCAAGCCCGCCGCCGAGGATCCACCAGTTGATCGGCGGGGGCTCGCCGTGCGGATTCATCATCGCGCGCAGTTGCTCGTCGGAGAACCCCTTCCCGGCGAGCCCGGCCCCCTGGCGCCAGCGCAACCACAGGCCGAGCGCGACGCCAAGCACCGACACCACCGGAATGATCAGCGCGAGTTCGTAGATGCGCAGATAGAGCCGGGCCAGCTCGTCCGGAGGCAGGCCGCCGGCATCGCGCAGCAGCACCACGTTGGCCACCGAGATCAGCACCGAGCCGCCGATGATCGCCACGCGGCCGAGCGTCTGCATGGTGGTGTGCATGGAGCGCAGCACGGCCGGCGCGATGGGCTGGCCTTCTGCGTCGAAGCGCGGCACCGCCTCCACCGTCATGGCGTCGGCCACCGTGTCCTGCACGACATAGCCGATGGGAGCCAGCAGCGCCGACAGCACGAACCAGGCTTCCACCGTGGCGACCGCCTGCATGGCCTCGGTATGGCCGAGCAGGCCGATCATGATGAAGAGGCTTGCGGCGATCAGGCCGGCGCCGATGAACACCAGGCCGGCCTTCCAGCGCCACAGCAGATCGACGAGGTGCCCGAGCGGCATCTTGAGCGACCATGGCAGCGTGGCCCAGAAGCCGAGTGCGGCGAGGAACTCGGCCGACAGCCCCAGACGCTCCTTCACGTAGAAGGTGCCGACGATGGCGGTGAGCCCCGAGATGCCCGCGGCGACGTAGACCATCAGCGGCGGCAGATACGACCAGCGCATTTCGCGCCCGAGCCCGAGGACGTTGCGGTCCGTCCACCGACGCACGGCGGCGACTGCGGCGGCAAACTGGGACGACTGGGCGGCGGGATCGGTACTCACCGCGCGGAACATATCAGGTCGTGCGGGCTCGTCGTGGCCGGTGTCAGGTTTGCAGACCCCCGGCGACCAAGCTTCATTCAACGAGGAAGTCGACATGCGCCCTGCCCTGACCGCCCTCATCGTCTGCCTGCCCCTGGCCGCTGCTGCGGCGCCCGACACGCAGCAGTGCTCCGCGCAGTCCGGCGACCGTGCGCCGATGGTGGTGGAGCTGTACACGTCGGAGGGCTGCAGTTCCTGCCCGCCGGCCGACCGCTGGGTGAGCGGCCTGAAAGGCCGAAGCGACGTCGTCGCGCTGGCCTTTCATGTCGACTACTGGGACCGCCTGGGCTGGAAAGATCGCTATGCCAGCCCCGCGTGGACACAGCGCCAGTACGCCATGGGCGCACGCAGCGGCGCGAAATTCGTCTACACGCCGCAGGTGCTGCTCAACGGCCGCGACTACCGGCGCTGGCCCGGGTTGCCCGGTAGCCGCGAGCCTGCTGACGTGGAGGTGCGTCTCGTGCGCGAGGGTGAGGACTACGTCGCCCGAGTGGCCCGCCGGCCCGGCGCGCCGGCTTTGCTGGCGGGCTATTGGGCGGTGACGCAAGACGATCTCGTCAGCGAGGTCAGGACCGGCGAGAACGCCGGCGCCACGCTCAGGCACGACGCCGTGGTGCGCGAACTGCGCGAGGTGGCGGTCGTGGGCAGCGAGACCTTGCGCTTCACGCCGCAAGCGCCAGCCGGCACGGCGGCCAGGCGGGTGCAGTTCGTGGTCACCGACAGCCGCACCGGAGTGCCGTTGCAGGCGGTCGGGCTGGGCTGCTGAAGCCGCGCCAGGCTTCCCGCCCTGGGGGAATCGGGTCAAGCTTCCTGGCCTTTGCGTCGGGGCCGAGGGGGCGGGCATGCGACGTGCTCGCAACCGGCAATGCACCTGCCCTCACTGTCCTTTTTCGTCGCCCTGTGCCTGAGCGGCGCGACCGTTCTCGCGCACGCGCAGGGGGCGCTCGACCGCAACGACGCCCCCGGGCGCGCCGGCCCGCCCGTGCACGTTTCCGAGTTCGGCCCCTACACCGTGCGCGCGAGCGCCATCGGCAGCGAGGTGCTGCCGCCCGGCACCGCCGAACGCCATGACATCGATCGCGCAGCAGATTGTGGCGTGCTCAACCTGGTGATCCTGGAACGACGCGACGGACGGCAGGCGACCGTGCCGGCCACGGTCACGGCCAGCAAGGACAACCTTCTCGGGCAGACCGAAGAGATTGCGATGCGCGAAGTGCGCGAGAACGGGCGCGTGTCCTACTTCGGCACCTTCGGCTTCGCGCCCCTGCGCAACTTTCGCTTCACGATCACCGCCCAGCCGGACGGCAGCAGCGAGACGCTGCGCATCGAATTCGAAGACCGCTTCGTGGTCGGCAGGTGAGGCGACCCGCCACACGCATGGCATTGAGCAAGAACAGCCTGCTCGTCGCCCCGATGGCGCCGGGGACTTTTGTCGTGCTGCCTTGTGGGTCTCGGTCGGATCGACCAACAACTCTGCTGCAGGCATGCGGAGTGCTGAACAACGCTCATGCCGATACGTTGGTGCAACCCGCTGCACCCGGTCGCCTTCGCGGTCGCCCTGCTCGCCTGCACGCCGCTCGTCGCCCAGAGCACGCGTGCAGGCGTCGAGTTGCCTTCGACCTTTGAAGCGGAGGGCAAAGTGCTCGCACTCGCGAGTTGTGGCGTGCGCGACACCCTGTGGATCGAGCACTACGTGGCCGCGCTCTACGTGCGGCCGGGCCAGCCGACGGCCGACCGGCTTCGCGACCCGGGGGAACCCAAGGCGATCCTGATGCACGTGGTGCGGGAGGCGTCGCTGCCGCAGCGCATCCCCGAGCAGTGGCGCGAGCCGCTGCGCGAGGAATTGAAAGAGGAACCGCTGACGCAGGTGCGCACGGCCTACGCCGAGCTTGGTGCCGGCGACCGGGTGCGGCTCACTTACGTCCCCGGCAAGGGCGCGACGATCCGCGTGAACGACGGCGTGGTGGCGACCACGCCAAGCCACGACCTGATCAGTGCGGTGCTGCACACCTGGGCCGGCAAGGACCCGCTATCAGGCAAGCTGCAGCGGCTGTTGCTCGAACACCCTTGCTGAGTCGGTGTTGCCCGCGCAAGCGGGTTGGCTTGGCCAGCGCCGCCCGCATCGCCCGGGCCGCCGTTCGAGCGCGAAAGCCCTGCGCTCGCTCGCCCGTTGGCGGTCGAGCGATCACAGATCACAGGCTTCGAGGATCAGCGACCCGGTTCGATCGTGTAGTTGCTGTTGAACTCGTCCCGGCTGATGCGGTTGTCGCCGTTCCTGTCGAAGCGCTTCCAGTTGCGGTCCACATCGGCCGTGTCCTTGACCTCGGCCTTGTCGAGCGAACCGTTCTTGTCTTCGTCAAGGCGAGAAAACAGACCCGCGGGCGGGGTGCCCGATTCGGCCATCTTGTCGCTGGACATCCTTCCGCCGGCCATGCTGCCACCCGCGGCGCCCGCGGTGCCGCCCTTCGCTGTCGCCGGCAGGACCGTCACGAAATAGCGGTCGATATCGGCGACCCACACGCGGTCGTTCAAGTTCTCGTAGCGGCTGTCGGGAAAGCTCTTCATCGCCTGGAGCTTGGTCTTGGTGATGTCGAGCACCAGTTCGTCCTTCCCGTCGGTCAGATTGAACGACGTCAGCGGGAAGGCATAGTTCTGCTCCGGTGAAGCCAAGCTCGGGTCGAACTCGAGCACGGCGTAGTGCACCTTCTGTGTGGCCATGTTGACGATCAACTCCTCGATCTCGCCGATCTTCTCGCCGCTCTTGCTGTTCACGTCCTTGCCGATCAGGTCGCTTGCGCGGTGCGCCCGTGCGCCGCGCGACGGCTGCTTGATCCCCTGCACCGTATCGAGCTTGGCGAGGTAGTCGGGGTCGTCCCAGATGCCGTCGTCCCAGCCGGCGCGGTCGATCTTCGCGCGCTCTAGCTTGGCTTCGCTCATGTTGTAGACCACGTCGTCGCGGTCGGCGGCAATGCGCAACTCAGTGGTCGGCACGGCATACAACTCCTCGCCCTGCAGGATGCCCGGGTCGAATTTCAGGATCGCGTAGCGCACGTCGCCGGTCTTCATGTCGACGATCATGTCGCCGATCTCGCCGATGTTGTTGCCCTTCGGGTTGCGCACGCTCATGCCGATCATCTCGCTGGCACGCACCCCGCGGTACTGCATTTTCTGGGTGGCCTTGCTGCCGGTCGTCGCACTGTTTACCTGACCCTTGTTGGTGCCGGTGTTGGTTTGCGCATGGCTCGGCATGGAGAAGCCGACAGCGACCGCTGCAGGGATGAGGGCGAGCCGGGCGAGTTTGGAAAGCGTCGTGTTGCTCGAGAGGCTTGTGTTGTGCATGGTGCTTCTCCTGGATAGAAATAAAGGACTGCTTCGCGAGCCCAAAAAGCGGTGATACATCTGGATACGGGCAAGTCGCATACCTGTGCAGCCTTCTTGGATGAATCGTTCTCTGCGGCCAAATGAGAAGGCCACTTGTTTCAGCTCCTTTCGTGCGGGGATCGAATCACCGTCTCTTCGTCGCCCGACGGCGGCGCATCGCGGTCGTAGGGTGGGCTAGCCTTGACCGCTTCGCGCGTGAGCTTCACCCGCACCTGGCGGGCGCTCCAGTCGACGCTTTCGATGGCCTCAGGCGAAATCAGCACGAGTCGCCCCGGCAGCCAGTTGCGCGTGTCGACGACGGCCTGGCGTATTTGCCAGGAGCGTTCGTCGAACAGGAAATCCTCGATGTGACCGATGCTGCCGTCGCTGGCCTCGACGTGGTAGCCGATCACCTCCTTGCTGCTGCGCAGGTTCGGGTCGGCGGCGGCATCCTCGGCCTGCGCCGCGCGCTGCGACAGCTCACGGGCACGGCCGTCTTCGACCTGCGGTATTGCCATGGCGCCGACGGTCAGCGGATAGGCCGCCGCGCCCCACAAGCCGGTGCCGGTCCAGTAGTAGGGGTAGCCGTAGTGATCCGAGAAGGCGATCTCGTGCTGCCGCGAGACCGGCTTGTCGGCGTCGATGCCCGGCGCATCCTCGATCTGCTGGCGCGACAGGGCCACGGCAAGCTGGTCGCGTTCGCGGTCGAGCCGCTCGATCGAATGCGGCGAGATGAGCACCTTGCGCCCGGACAACCAGCCACCGGTGTCCACGACGAGATGCCGGATCACCCAGTGCCGGTCGTCGAAATAGACCTCGCGCACGCGGCCGATCTCGCCGTCGCGGGCGTCGAGCTGGAAACTATTGAGTTGCTTGGTGCTGCAGAGCATGGCTGAGTCCTCCAACGAAGTCGACGTTTTCTTATGGGCAGAGCTTGTGCCCGGCGCAACGACGGCGGCTTCTCGGTGAGGCTTGGGGGCGCACGCAATGACCCCGATTCCGAGCGCGGGAAGAGGTGCGGCAAAACGATCCGCCATTGCGAGGTCGGGTTCTTCGAGCGGCCCTTGACCGGCCGCGCCCTGCGGCTCAGGCGTGGGAGCGCAGCGCCTGCGGATGGCTGTAGATGTAGAAGCGCTTTTCGCGCACGGCGGCGAACACCGCTTGCGCCACTTGCACGGCGGTCACCTTGCGGCGTCGGCCCTGGCGGCGGCCAGCATCATCGGCGTGAAAACGCGCACGCTGTGGGCCACGCCCATGAGGTTGACGCCGACGACCCATTCCCAGTCGGCCAGGGTGTGCTCCCAGATCAGGCCACCGGCACCGACGCCCGCGAGCGCGTCGGCCTGCACGTCACCCATGACGACGTTCATGCCTTCACGGGCGGCGATGCGCGCCACCTCCAATCCGAAGCCGGAACCGGCGCCGGCAATAACGGCCGTTGTCTTGTTTGCGCTATTTGTGAGAGAACTCGCTTAAGCGACTGTCACGTCATGGTTTTGCTAATCAACAAAGCGGCAATCAGAAACCGGTTCGACCGTTCGTCGATTTCCTTCTAAAACTCGTGGGCTTTTGGCCGATAAAACATGATGTTTTTATTGATAAATCAACCATAAGTCGTTGTCGGAAAATAAGTTCAAGCAATGACCTTGTTGATCTCAAAGCCGATCCGAGGTTGCCGTAGTCGCTGGCTGCCACGCTGACCGTCTCGCCGGCTTCGAAGCCCAGCCTGGCGTGCACACCGCCCGGCTCGGGCGCGCCGGCACCTGCGGCGATCTGCAGCGCCTCGGCGGCGTGCCCCGCGACCGGTTACCGCTCATACCAAGGTGCATTCGATCGGCCAGGAATACTGCGATCGAGTCCAGCTCCGCATGGGTCGGCAACCGGCCCGTTGCTGACCTTCGGCCAGTGTTGGTATTGCGTTGCGGATGTTGTGGGGGAGCAAAGCCGCGGGCGGGCGGCGGGCTTCGCTTCGGTGCGGCGGTCGGCCCTGCGGGCCGACTGCGCTGCGCTGCTCGGTCTCGTGGCTGCGTCGCAGAACTCGCTTCGTTCGCTGCGCTTACTGCGCTCAGACAGCCGCGACGAGTCAGATGACGAAGCGCGCTGCGCGCGCAGCCACGAGCCCTGCGCTGCTCGCCGCCGCACAGGCGCTGCGC
>NZ_JACDCU010000288.1 GCF_013817365.1 Methylibium sp.
CCGATTCGTTGCAGGCTCGAAGCCTGCATCGAATCGTTTTCCTCTCCATAGACAACGAGCGCTGTTTGGCAAAGCCGGGGGCGGGCGGCGGGCGCAGCGACTGTGTGGCGGCGAGCAGCACAGGGTTTGCGGGCAGCGCGCGCAGCGCGCTTCGTAGACTGACTCGTCGCAGTTGTCTGAGCGCAGTGAGCGCAGCGAACGAAGCGAGTTCTGCGACGGCCCGCAAGCCCGAGCAGCACAGCGTAGTCGCTGCGCAGCAGCGACCGCCGCACTGAAGCGAAGCCTGCCGCCCGCCCCCGGCTTTGCCCACGCCCAACCACCGCAAAGCAACAGCAACGCGCGCCGAAGAAGATCAGCAACTGCCACAAAACAGAAGGTCGTTTCATTTCAGTGCACCGGAGCGAAGCACTCCGCCGGCAGCAGCCGCCCGCCGTTCGTGCAGCGGCACAGCTCGTCGTGGCCGAGGGTGGCGTGGCGGTAGGCGACGCTCAGGTGCTGGTCGCTGTACTGCTGCAGCGTCTTCTCAATGCCGCGGTCGAAGGCCGGCTGCACGAAGTGCGTGCCGCCGGTCGGCGTGGCGGTGATGATGCCCGCGCGCGAGACGCACACGCCGTCCTTGAACACGTGATCCGGCGCGGTGAACATCGTCTCAGGATTCGTGTCGGTCCGGTAGACCGCGATGTCGGCCGCCGCGCCCGCAGCGAGGTGACCGCGGTCCTTCAGGCCGAGCAGCCGGGCGGGGCCGGCGCGCGTCATGATGGCGATCTCGTTCAGGCTGAGTTCGCGCTTGATCGAGGCGAGTTGCGACTGTGCCGCCACGTCCGGATGCAGCCGCGCGAGCTGTTCGTCGCGAAAGCTCTTGTCCATGAGCAGGCGGATCAGGTGCGGGTAGCTGGTGAAGGGCGCGCCGTTCGGGTGGTCGGTGGTGAGCACCACACGCCACGGGTCGTCCACGAGCAGGAAGATCTCCAGCCCAATGACCCACTGCAGCGCATTGACGAAGCTCTGCTCGCGGTACTTGAAGGGCACCACGCCGCAGCCGGCGTCGCACTCGATGTCGGCGCCGACCCACTTGCGCGGGTGCGCAAAGCCGTGCTGCGCATGCTGGCGCATCGAGTCGCCCGAGGCGGTGACGGTCTGGCCGAACATGATCTGGCCGACGTCGATGCTGATGTTCTTGTTGGCGTTCACGGCCTCGATGAGTTGCTGCGCCGCCGACGAGAACTTCTTCGGCCCTTCGGTGCCGTAGGCATGGAACTGGATGTGCGTGAGGTGGGCGCGCTGGCCCTCGAGCGCGTCGATGGTGGCCAGGGTCGACTCGATATTGCCGGCCACGCCGAGGTTGCTGCCGTGGATGTGCAGCGGGTGCGGCAGGCCCAGCTCGTCGATCGCGCGCGCCAGCGTGTGCACCACCTTGCGCGGCGTGATGCGCCAGTGCACGTGGTCCTCGTCGACGTCGAGCTTGCGCTGGTTGAACTTGAAGGCCGAGATGCCGCCCGGGTTCACCACCTTCACGCCCATCGCCTTGGCGGCGTTCACCGTCCAGCCGACGTAGTCGCGCACCAGTTCGAAGTCGCGCTCCTCGGCGAGCATCTGCAGGAACAGCTCGTCGTTGCCGAGCATCACGTAGGCGCCGTGGTCGAGGATGGGCACGTCGCCCATTTCCATGTGCGCGTGGCGTGCATTGGCCAGCAGCATGGCCGGCTCGAAGGCCGAGGTGTAGCCCATCTCGGCGTAGCGGTAGCCGGTGGCCAGCGTGCCCGGCGCGCAGTGGCCGCAGGAGGCCAGCTCCAGCGGGTTGCTCGGCAGGGGGATCGGCTCGCGGTTCAGGCGGTGGTCTTCGGGCAGCAGCATGCGCGCGAGGTTGACCTTGCCGCCGCCGATGTGGCTGTGCAGGTCGATGCCGCCGGCCATGACGACGCAGCCGCTGGCATCGATCTCCTCAGCCACCGCCTCCTGCGCATGCAGATCAACGATGCGGCCGTCGCGTACGCCGATGTCACGCACGGCGTCCTCGCCATGCTGCGGGTCGATGACGCGGCCTCCCTTGATGCGCAAGGTGCTCATGCAGTGGCTCCGGATTTCAGTGCGGCGACACGTGCCGTGAGCCGCGCCAGCACTTGCGGCAGGCTTGGCAGCGGATCGACGCGCAGCGGCTCCAGCGGCAGCGCGACGACGCCGTCGGTGCGAAACAGATGGCCGGTGCTGCCAATGCCAGGCGTAGCGACCGGGATGAACATCGCGCCGTCGGGCACCGTGCTCTCCGGGTGACCGAGCACCACGCAGGGCAGCCCGCTTGCCGGGGCCGCTGGCTCGGGCCCGAAGGACGAGATCCACAACAGCGCATCGACGCTGCCGTCTTCGATCAGCCGCGCCGCATCGAAGCGCTCCGGTTCGTGCTCCAGGCCCAGCGGGCCGGCGCGGCTGCGCAGCGGCACGCCCGACAGCCAGGTGAAGGTCTGGTTGACCGCGAGCATGCCGTCGTTGCCGCCCAGCGGCAGCGCGGCGGCGCGGGTGTGGCGGTTGAGCGTGCCGATGAGCTGGTGGTTGAGCGCTTCGGCCGCCAGCGCGCCGTGCAGCGGCAGCTCGGCCAGCTCCCAGATGAAGACGACATAGCGCGCAGCACGCAGCCGTTCGGCCAGCGCGACCAGCGTCGGCGAAGCGACCGGCAGCTTGCGCTCGGCCACCAGCGCGGCCAGCGTCGAGAGCGTCTCGAACAGGTCGCCTTCGAGCGGCACGGCATGCTGGACGATGCCCGGGCGGCCTTCGAGGACCGGATCGGTGTCGGTGCCCAAAAAGACCACGTCGCGCTCGGCGACCAGCGGCTCACCGACGCCGCAGCGGCGCCAGATTTCGGGGAAAGCCTCGCGCGGCGAGCTGCCCACGCACACGATCAAGTCGGCGCGGTTGCGCACTTCGGCCAGGGTGGTGGTGAAGCTGCCGCGATCCTGCAGAGAACGCAGGTTGTGCAGCAGCGAAGGGCCGCCAGCGGGGTCGCAGATGGCGCCCGTAGCACAGGCCAGCGGGTAAAGCGCGCGCGCGCCGATCACATCGGTCGCCAGGCCGCCGAACAGCGGCTGTCGGCTGGCGGCGAGGATCTGCGCGGCGCGCTCGATGGCGGCGTCGAGCGGGGCCGGCCGGCCATCGATCTGCGGTTGCGCGTTCGAAGCGCCGGTGCCGAAGTGACTCAGGCCCCGGAGGGCGCGCGGGCAATCGCTGCCGCGCAGCGCCAGCCGATCGCCCTCGGCCTCGATGGCGAAGCCGTCGCACAGCAGCGAGCAGAAAGGGCAGGTCCAGGGAGCGGGGCCGACGCTCGCGGACGCTGCGGCGGAAGTGGCGGTGGTGGCGGGAACGGCGCTCATGCGTCAGGGTTCAGGCAAGGCATCGGCCATTGTGGTTCGGTTTGCGGCGCGGGTTCGGCACAGGGAAGCAGGATGGGCTGAGGACAGACTGTGGTCAGGGTGCTCGCCGACGCGACAGTCTGTGCCGAGCAGCTTCGCTGGTGGCATGCGGCAAGGCTTTCGAAAGCGGGGTGTAGTGACGCGGCTCACGGTCGACGGCCGGCACCACACCGATCCGCCCATCATGCAACGCCGAAGCCACCAGCCAGGCCTTCGCGCCGGCCTGCGCCGCCGCCGACAAGTCGGCCTCGCCCCGAATCCCGCCGGCGCCGATCAGCGTGGCTTCGGGCGCTCGCGCGCGCACGGCCGCCAGCGTGGCGAGGTCGGGTCCGGCATCGGCGCCCACGCGGTCGAGCGTCATGACGATCACGCGCTGCGGCCAGAGCGCCGGCGCGTCCCACAGACCCGCCGGGTCGAGCACGGCGGGGCCGCGCCGGTCGAGCGAGAGCAGCGCGTCGGGCGCCAGTGCGAGGCAGCGCGACAGCTCGGCCTTCGAGGCGATCGACTCGCTGGCCAGCACCGGCGCCACGCGCGATGAGGCGGTGCCGAGCGCGGCGAACAAGGCTTCGAGCGCATCGCGGCCGGCGAGGCCGATATCGAGCCACAAGTTCAGCGTCGGCCGGGCCCGCAGCAGGCCCGCAAGCACGGCGACCTGCACCGGGCGGCCCTGCAACGCGTCGAGGTCGGCGACATAGAGCAGGTCGGTGGCACAGTGTTCGCATAGCCGATCGGCCACCGCGAGCGGCTCGGCACTGCCGGCGAGCGCCGACACGATGGGTCGGTACTGCGCACGGTCGCCGCGCACGCCGCGTACCACCTGGCCGTGCAACAGATCGATCACCGGGACGATGTTCATCAATGGTTCAACGGCTTCTCGTTTGCGAGTATCTCAGCGGTGGCGGAGGGGTCGGGCCGGCTCGGCATGCTCGCGCGCAAGCCGATGCTGAGTCAGCCAACGCGATCAGCTTCACGACCGGCCCCGCGATCGCTGCGCGTGCGCCGGCCGGCCATGCAATCGCTGCGGGCGTACCGCCCGGCTCCGCGATGGTTGTGCCCGCACAGACCGATGATCTCGACCTGCTGGCTCAGGGACTGGCGATGCGCGACGCGATGGTGTCAGACGTGGCCGCGCTGCCGGGCATCGAGCTGGCCTGCGTGCAAGGCCCGGGCGTGCCGCGTGCCGCTGCGGGACGCGTCGTCGAGCTGCTGCTGGGCGAATCACTGCTGGCCTTCGTTCGCCGCGAAGCCGTTCGCTTCGACCGCGTCTGGGTCGTCGCGCCCGAGAGCGACGGCTGCCTGCTGGCGCTGGCGCAGGCCGTCGACGCGCGGCGCTGGATGGGCTGCCTGCCGGCCGCCATCCGCCTGTGCAGCAGCAAGCGCGACACGCTTGCGCATCTGGCCGCACGGGACATCGCCACGCCGATGGCGTTCGACGCGCAAGCGACGCGTTGGGTCGTCAAACCGGACGATGGCGCCGGCTCCGTGCACACGCGAGTGCATGCCACGCAGGAGGCAGCCCAGGCCGACCTTGCCGAGCGCACCGCACAAGGCCGGGCCGCCACTCTGGAGCCCTGGGTGGAGGGCGAGGCCCTCAGCGTCTCGCTGCTCATCGGCGGGCGCAACGGCGACCGTTTTGCAGCCGAACTGCTGAGCGTGAACCGACAGCGCATCGCGTTCGATTCGAGCGGCATGCTGGCCTACCGCGGCGTGGACATCCTCGCCATCGGCCCCGCTCACGTCCGCCACGCCGCACTGGGCGCCACGGCCGCCGCTGTGGCGCACGCGGTGCCTGGCCTGCGCGGCTTCATCGGCATCGACCTGGTGTGGCACGAGCGATGCGGGCCGGTGGTGATCGAGATCAACCCGCGTCTCACCTGCGCCTATGCCGGCCTTTCCGCGGCACTCGGCCGCAACCTCGCGGGCGAGATGCTGGCACTGCACGACGAAGAGGCGAGGGCGCATGCGCGAGCCTGAGCACGTTATCGGCTGGGACATCGGCGGCGCGCACGTCAAGGCGAGCTGGGTGGAGCAGGGCGCCACGGGCCCGGTGCTGCGCGACGCGGCTGAGTGGGCCTGCCC
>NZ_JACDCU010000289.1 GCF_013817365.1 Methylibium sp.
GAAGAAGGCTTCGAGCGCATCGATCAAGGCCAGCTTGTTGCGCAGCGACAGCTCGATGTTGATGCGCTCGATGCCTTCGGTGTACTCGCCCATGCGCGGCAGCGGGATCACCACATCCTCGTTGATCTTGAAGGCGTTCGTGTGCTTGCTGATCGCCGCGGTGCGCTTGCGGTCGAGCCAGAACTTCCGGCGCGCGTCCGGGCTCACCGCGATGAAGCCTTCACCCGCGCGCGAATTGGCGATGCGGACCACCTCGCTGGCGGCTCTCGCCACGGCATCGGCGTCGTCGCCGGCGATGTCGCCGACCAGCACCATCTTCGGCAGGCCGCCGCGCTTGCTCTTGGTGGCGTAGCCCACCGCCTTCAGGTAGCGGTCGTCGAGGTGCTCCAGGCCGGCCAGCACCACGTTCGACGCCGGCTCGCCGCCCTGTTTCGCGCTGCTCGCTTTGTGCAGCGCGAACATGTAATCCTTGATCTCGACGATGCTCGGCACGGCGTCCTTGGCGTTGCCGAAAAACTCCAGGCAGACGGTGCGCGTGTGCGCCGGCATCTTGTGCACGATCCACCGGGCGCTGGTGATGAGCCCGTCGCAGCCTTCTTTCTGGATGCCCGGCAGGCCGGCGAGGAACTTGTCGGTCACGTCCTTCCCCAGGCCCTCCTTGCGGAACACCGCGCCCGGAACGTCGAGCCGCTCGCTGCGCACGAGCGTCTTGCCGTCGGCCTCGAAGTAATGCAGCTCGAAGCTGGCCACCGGCGCGTCGTGGATCTTGCCGAGGTTGTGGTTGATGCGCACGACCTCGAGCCACTTGGCATCGGGCGTGACCATGCGCCAGCTCGCCAGGTTGTCGAGCGCGGTGCCCCACAGCACGGCCTTCTTGCCGCCCGCGTTCATGGCGATGTTGCCGCCGATGCAACTCGCCTCGGCCGAAGTCGGATCGACCGCGAACACATGGCCGGCGCGCTCGGCCGCCTCGATCACGCGCTGGGTCACGACGCCGGCCTCGGTCCAGACGGTGGGCACGGGCTGATCCACGCAAGGCAGCTCGACCCATTCCACCTCGGTCATCGCCTCGAGCTTTTCGGTGTTGATGACCGCGCTTTTCCAGGTGAGCGGTATCGCGCCGCCGGTGTAGCCGGTGCCGCCGCCGCGCGGGATGATGGTCAAGCCGAGTTCAATGCAGCCGGCCACCAGGGCGGCCATCTCGGCCTCGATGTCGGGCGTGAGCACGACGAAGGGGTACTCGACGCGCCAGTCGGTCGCATCGGTCACGTGGGAGACGCGCGAGAGGCCGTCGAACTTGATGTTGTCGCGCGCGGTGTGGCGGCCCAGCCGCTTGAGCGTGCGCCGGCGCAGCGCGGCCATGCCCTCGAAGCCGGCCGCGAAGCGCTGCACCGCCTCGCCGGCCAGCGCCAGCAGTTCGCCGACCGATGCATTGCGCTCGGCCGAAGCGGCGTCGGTACCGGCGACGCGCCGCTTGCCGACCTCGCCGAGCCGGTGCTGCAAGGCCTCGACCAGCAGCTTGCGGCGGCGCGGGTTGTCGAGCAGATCATCGTGCAGGTAGGGGTTGCGCTGCACCACCCAGATGTCGCCCAGCACCTCGTAAAGCATGCGCGCCGAACGGCCGGTCTGGCGCTCGGCACGCAGCCGGTCGAGCACCTCCCACGCCCGCACTCCGAGCAACCGCATGACGATTTCGCGGTCGGACAGCGACGTGTAGTTGTACGGAATTTCGCGCAGGCGCGGCCGGGCCGCGCGCGCGGCCAGAGTGATGTTGTGGAGGGGGAGCGGTGCGTTCATTTTCACCAGGCGACAGCGACAAGCAGCCCCTGACGCGGGATGCTATCGCAGTGCAGCAAACCGCTGCCCTTCGCTGCGCACCCACCTCGCAGCCAGCACGGTGGCTAGCATGCGGCCATGTCGAACTGGCCCTACCCTTTCTGGATCGCCCACCGCGGCGCCGGCTGGCTGGCGCCCGAAAACACGCTGGCCGCCTTCCGCGCCGGCCGGGCGCTCGGCTTCGCGATGGCCGAGTGCGATGTGACCCTCAGCGCAGACGATCAGCCTTTCCTGCTGCATGACGCCCTGCTCTCACGCACCACGGATGGCCGGGGCGCAGCGGCAGGGTTGCCCTGGTCTGCACTGGCGCGTCTGGACGCCGGGTCCTGGCACGGGCCGGGCTTCGCCGGCGAGCGGCTGCCGAAGCTCGACGCGCTGGCTGCCTACGCCTTGGCCACCGGTCTCCTGATCAACCTGGAACTCAAGCCCGGCCCGGGGGAGGCTGCGCGAACCGGCGAGCTGATTGCACGGCGAGTCGATCAGTTATGGCCTGCGCCCGGCGTACCGCCACTGCTGAGTTCGTTCGAGTCAGCAGCGCTCGAAGCCGCGCGTGACGCGGCACAGCGGCTGCCGCGGGCGCTGCTGCTCGAGCGATTCGATGACAGGGACCTGGAGCGCGCACAGTCGCTCGGCTGCGTTGCCATCGTGGCCGATCATGCCGCACTCGATGCCGCACTCATCGGCGAGGCGCACGGCGCGGGCTTGCGAGTGCTGGCCTACACCGTCAACGAAGCAGCCGAGGCCGCCCGACTGCGAGCCTGGGGAATCGACGGATTGATCACCGATGCAGTGGATCGCTTCGACCCCAACGCACTGCCTTGAACCCTCGGCGGACTCGGCAGCCGGTGCCTGAGGCTTTTGGCGGTCGCAAAAGGCCGGAATGTGCCGGGCGACGCACGGCACCACCGTCCTCAGCTCCGGTAATCCGCGTTGATGGTGACGTAATCGTGTGAGAGGTCGCACGTCCAGACGGTCGCTTGCGCGCGGCCGGGACCGTCGTCGCGATGCAGATCGACGCGCACGGTGATCTCGCTGCACTTCATCACCCGCTGACCGTCAGCCTCCTGGTAGCCGGGATGGCGGCCGCCACGGGTGACGACATGCACGTCGTCGAGGTAGAGGTCGATCAGGCCCTGGTCGAGATCGGCAATGCCGGCATAGCCCACCGCCGCCAGGATGCGTCCGAGGTTGGGATCACTGGCAAAAAACGCCGTCTTGACCAGCGGCGAATGAGCGATCGCGTAGGCGACGAGCCGGCATTCGTCCTCGCTGCGTCCGCCATCGATGTGCACGGCGATGAACTTGGTCGCGCCCTCGCCGTCACGCACGATCGCCTGCGCGAGCTGCTCAGCGACGGCGATCACCGCGTCGCGCAGGGCTGCGCCCTCCGGGGAGTCGAGCTGCGTGATCTCGGCATGGCCTGCCTGGCCTGAGGCGATCAGCACGAAGCTGTCGTTGGTCGAGGTATCGCCATCGACGGTGATGCGGTTGAAGGAGCGGTCGGCGGCTTCGCGAACGAGCGCGCGCAGGACCGGCGGCGCCACGTTGGCATCCGTTGCGACAAAGCCGAGCATCGTCGCCATGTTGGGCCGGATCATGCCGGCGCCCTTGGCAATGCCGGTCACCGTGACGGTTGTGCCACCGATCACGATCTGCCGCGAGGCGGCCTTGGCGACCGTGTCCGTGGTCATGATGGCTTCGGCGGCGGCGGCCCAGTTGTCCGGGCGGCAATCGGCCAGCGCGGCGGGCAAACCGGCTTCGATGCGCTCGGTCGGCAGCGTTTCCATGATCACACCGGTGGAAAACGGCAGCACCTGCTCGGGCGCGATGCCCAGCAGGCCGGCGAGAGCCAAGCAGGTCGAACGGGCCCGTGCCAAGCCGTCCTCGCCGGTGCCCGCGTTTGCATTGCCGGTGTTGATGAGCAGCGCGCGCGTTCCGGCGGCGGCATCGAGGTGTTGGCGGCACAACTGCACCGGCGCCGCGCAGAAGCGGTTCTGCGTGAACACGCCCGCCACCGTGGCGCCTTCGGCCAGCCTGATCACGGTGAGGTCACGCCGGTTGGCCTTGCGCACACCGGCCATGGCGATGCCGATCTCGACACCCGCCACGGCGTGCAGATCGGCAGGGTTCGGCGCGGCGAGGTTGACGGGCATGGAGGTCCTTCGGTCAGTGGCCGCGAATTGTAGGCAGCCCCATCGCGCCGCGCGGGGCTGCACCGCCGCGTTCATCGGCGCCGGCGAAGCCTCAGGCCAACTTGCCGTGGCATTGCTTGAACTTCTTGCCGCTGCCGCAGGGACAGGGGTCGTTGCGGCCCGCCTTGGGCACCCGCGTCTGCGGGGCCGCCGCCATGCGCGTGGCGACTTCGCTGGCGACGTCCGACTCGACGGCCACGCCGCCGTCGTCGGTTGGATGCGTGTACGTTACGTTGCTGATGTGGTCGGCCTGCTGCTCCAGCGCCTCGGCGGCCTGCACCACCTCTTCGCTGCTGCGCACGCGCACCGTCATGAGCAGGCGCGTCACGTCCATCTTCACCACGTCGAGCAGCTGCGAGAACAACCCGAAGGCTTCGCGCTTGTACTCCTGCTTCGGGTTCTTCTGGGCGTAGCCGCGAAGGTGAATGCCCTGGCGCAGATAGTCGAGCGCGGCAAGGTGCTCGCGCCAGTGGGTGTCCATCGACTGCAGCAGCACCGCGCGCTCGAAGCCGGCGAACTGCTCGGCGCCGACGATTTCGACCTTTTCCTTGAAGGCCTCGTCGGCGGCGGCGACGACCTTCGCGACGATATCGTCGGCGTCGATGGCTTCGCTCTTGTCCACCTCAGCGACCAGCGGCACTTCGAGTTGCCACTCGTCGCGCAGAACCTTTTCCAGGCCGGGCAGGTCCCACTGCTCCTCGACGCTCTCCGCCGGCACGCAGGTGCGCACCACGTCGGTCATGGCGCCTCGGCGCAGATTGGTGATCTGCTCAGACAGCGTGGCGGATTCGAGGATGTCGTTGCGCTGCTGGTAGATGACCTTGCGCTGGTCGTTGGCAACGTCGTCGTATTCCAGCAACTGCTTGCGCACGTCGAAGTTGCGTGCCTCGACCTTGCGCTGGGCGCCTTCGATGCTGCGCGAGACGATGCCGGCTTCGATGGCTTCGCCCTCCGGCATCTTCAGCCGCTCCATGATCGCCTTGACGCGGTCGCCAGCGAAGATGCGCATCAGCGGGTCTTCGAGCGACAGGTAGAAGCGCGAATTGCCGGGGTCGCCCTGGCGGCCGGAGCGGCCGCGCAACTGGTTGTCGATGCGCCGCGACTCGTGCCGTTCGGTGGCGACGATGCGCAGGCCGCCGGCCGCCTTCACCTGCTCGTGCAGGCCGGCCCATTCGTCCTTGAGTTTCTCGATGCGCTGCGCCTTCTCGCCGTCGGGAATCGCCGCGTCGATCTCGATGAACTGCACCTGCTTTTCGACGTTGCCACCGAGCACGATGTCGGTGCCGCGGCCCGCCATGTTGGTGGCGATCGTCACTGCCTTGGGTCGGCCGGCCTGGGCAATGATTTCCGCCTCGCGCTGGTGCTGCTTGGCATTGAGCACCTCGTGCGGCAGCTTGACTTTTTCGAGCAGCGTGGAGATCAGCTCGGAGTT
>NZ_JACDCU010000026.1 GCF_013817365.1 Methylibium sp.
GCACCGCATCCTGCCCTTCGACGCCGAGGCTGCCGCCCAGGCCGCCCTGATCGGCGCTGCCCGCCAACGGGCGGGACGCCCGGTGGACGTGCGCGACACCCAGATCGCCGGCATTGCCATCGCCCGCCGGGCAACGCTGGCAACGCGCAATGTGCGCCACTTCGAGGATCTGCCGACGCCCGTGATCAACCCCTGGGGCTGAGCGACGGAGCGCTTGGCAGCCGACAATCGGCCATGGCCCAGTACTTCGAGGTCCACCCGGAGAACCCGCAGCCGCGCCTGCTCAAGCAGGCCGCGCAGATCCTCCATGGCGGCGGCATCGCGGCGATTCCCACCGACTCCAGTTACGCGCTGGTCTGCCACCTCGACGACAAGACGGCCGCCGAGAACATGCGGCGCATCCGTGGCGTCGACGACAAGCACCACCTCACCCTGCTGTGCCGCGACCTGAGCGAGCTGGCCGGCTACGCACGGGTGGACAACCGGCAGTACCGGCTGCTCAAGCTGGCCACGCCGGGGCCTTTCACCTTCATTCTGCAAGCCACCAAGGAAGTGCCGCGGCGCGTGTCGCATCCGTCGCGCCGCACCATCGGCCTGCGCGTGCCTGACCATGCGGTGACGCAGGCGCTTCTCGACGCTTTCGGCGAGCCCCTGCTCGCCACCACCTTCATCCCGCCGGGTGAATCCGAGCCGCTGAACGACCCGCAGCAGATCCGCGAGCGCTTCGAGAAGCAACTGCACGCCATCGTCGATGCGGGTGCGTGCACGATGCAGCCGACCACGGTGGTCGATCTGAGCGGCGAAGCAGCGGTGCTGGTGCGGCTGGGCCGCGGCGCGCCGGCCGCGCTGGGGTTGTGAAGGCATCGACTGTGACCACGCGGCCCACCGCGCCGGACCAGACAGGAAGATCGCAATGAACGCACCCGACACATCCCGTTCCGTCGGCGGCCCGGTCATGCACCGCCATCTGCACCACTTGCCGCCCGTGGCGGTGTCCGCCGAGGGCGTGTTCATCACCGATGCCGCCGGCCGGCGCTACCTCGACGCCTCGGGCGGTGCCGCGGTGTCCTGCCTTGGCCACGCACACCCCGCGGTTCTCGCCGCGATGCACGCGCAGATCGACCGCATCGCCTATGCCCATACCAGCTTCTTCACGACCGAGGTGGCCGAGCAACTCGCCGGGCAACTGGTGGCCAATGCGCCGGCCGGCGTCAGCCACGCCTATTTCGTGAGCGGCGGCTCGGAGGCGGTGGAGGCCGCGCTGAAGATGGCGCGCCAGTATTTCGTCGAAATCGGCCAGCCCGAGCGCACGCAGTTCATCGCCCGCCGCCAGAGCTACCACGGCAACACGCTCGGCGCGCTGGCCGTCGGCGGAAACGCCTGGCGGCGTGCGCCCTTCGCGCCCCTCCTCGTGCCGGCCACGCATGTGTCGCCCTGCTATCCCTACCGCGAGCAGCGCGGGGACGAAAACGCCGAGGCGTACGGCCTGCGGCTCGCACGCGAACTCGATGAGACGATCCGGTCCCTGGGTCCCGAGCGCGTGATCGCCTTCGTGGCCGAGACGGTGGGCGGCGCCACCGCCGGCGTGCTGACGCCCGTGCCGGGCTACTTCATGGCCGTGCGCGAGGTCTGTGACCGCCACGGCGTGCTGCTCATCCTGGACGAGGTGATGTGCGGCATGGGCCGCACCGGCACCCTGCACGCTTGCGAAGCCGAGGGCGTGGCGCCCGACCTCATGACCATCGCCAAGGGGCTGGGCGGCGGCTATCAGCCGATCGGCGCCGTTCTGGTGCAGCGGCGCATCGTCGAGGCGATGTCGGCCGGCAGCGGCTTTTTTCAGCACGGCCATACCTACCTCGGCCATCCGGTGGCCTGTGCCGCCGCGCTGGCGGTGCAACAGGTGATCGAACGCGACGGCCTGCTCGAGCGCGTGCAGCGACAAGGCGCGGCACTGGAGCAGCGCCTGCGCGATCGGCTCGGCGATCACCCGCACGTGGGAGACATTCGTGGCCGGGGCCTGTTTTGGGGCGTGGAGCTGGTGCGCGACCGGGCGAGCAAGCAGGCTTTCGATCCGGCCCGGCGCTTGCATGTACACATCAAGACAGCGGCCATGGCGCGCGGGCTGCTGGTTTATCCGATGGGCGGCACGGTCGATGGTCAACAGGGTGAACATGTATTGCTGGCACCGCCTTTCATCGTGGACGATGCGCATCTCGACTTCATCGCCGAGCAGTTGCACGGCGCAATCGACGACGCGATTGCCTCGCTCCCTGCTCCTGACTGAAACTCCTCGAGACGGCGCCACTCGCGCCGCCTCGGCCTGCCGACTCTTTACCCCTGGAGCCATTCCATGATCAAAGCCAGACTCGCTCTCGTCTTCGCCGCCGGCCTTGCCGCCACCTTGGGCAGCCTGCCCGCCGCCGCGCAGCAGAAGTTCGTCACCGTCGGTACCGGCGGCGTGACCGGCGTGTACTACGCGGCCGGCGGCGCCATCTGCCGGCTGGTCAACAAGGACCGCGCCAAGCACAACATCCGCTGCTCGGTCGAATCGACCGGCGGCTCGGTGTTCAACATCAACACCATCAAGGGCGGAGAGCTCGACATCGGGTTTGCGCAGTCCGACGTGCAATACAACGCCACCAAAGGCGAAGGCCAGTTCAAGGACGCCGGCGCCTGGGCCGGCCAGCGCGCCCTGTTCTCGGTGCACCCGGAGCCCTTCACGGTGGTGGCGGGCAAGGGATCCGGCATCAAGAACTTCGCCGACTTCAAGGGCAAGCGCTTCAACGTCGGCAACCCCGGCTCGGGCACGCGCGCCTCGCTGGAGGAAATGATCGCGGCGATGGGCATGAAGCTCGACGACTTCTCGCTCGCCTCCGAACTCAAGGCCGATGAGCACGGCCCGGCCCTGTGCGACGGCAAGATCGACGGCTTCTTCTACGCCGTGGGCCACCCGTCGGCCAACATCCAGGATCCGACCACCACCTGCGGCGCCCAACTGGTCTCGCTGACCGGACCGGCAGTCGACAAGCTGGTGGAGAGCAAGCCCTTCTACGCCAAGGCCACCGTCCCCGGCGGCCTGTACCCCAACAACCCCCAGCCGACAGACACCTACGGCGTGCTCGCCACCGTGGTGACCTCCGACAAGGCGCCGGCGGAAACGGTCTACCAGGTGGTGCGCGCGGTGTTCGAGAACTTCGACGAGTTCAAGAAGCTGCACCCGGCGCTGGCCAACCTCAAGCCGGAGAACATGATCAAGGACGGCCTGTCAGCGCCGCTTCATGAAGGTGCGGTGAAGTACTACAAGGAAAAGGGCTGGATGAAGTGAGCGGGTGCCCTCGGAAGAGGGCATAGGCATAGCCTCTTGGCCGGTTGAAAAGAGCCGGCCTTGTATTGCTCCCTCTCCCAGAGGGAGAGGGGACCAAGACCTGACCCTGCCTCGAGGGAGAGAGAACAAAGGTCCGGCTCTGCCTCGAGAGAGACAGAACAACGATCAACGCGGACGGAGCGCCATGGCCACCGACATCGAGAAGGCGCCCGAGGCGCTGCAGGAGCTCGTCGCCTCCGCCGACACCGGCGCTCGCAAGCTGCAGGGGCCCGCCGGGCATGTGATCTTCGCGCTGGCGCTGTCCTGGGCGCTGTTTCAGTTGTGGTATGCCTCGCCGCTGCCCTTCACCTTCGGCATCGGCATCCTCAACGACACCGAGGCGCGCTCGCTGCACCTGGCCTTCGCGCTCGGCCTGGCTTTCCTGGCCTGGCCCGCCTTCAAGCGCTCGCCGCGCGACCGCGTGCCCCTGACCGACGTGGTGCTGGCGCTGGCCGGCGCCTTTGCCGGCGGCTATTTCCTGCTGTTCTACGGCGAGCTCGCCACCCGCCCCGGCCTGCCGACCACGATGGACATCGTGGTCGCGAGCATCGGCCTGGTGCTGCTGCTCGAAGCCACGCGCCGCGCCGTCGGCTGGCCGATGGCGGTGCTGGCGGCGCTGTTCATCTTCTACAGCATGGCCGGGCCGCTCATGCCCGAGTTGCTGTCGCACCGCGGCGCCTCGCTCAGCCGGCTGCTCTCGCACATGTGGCTGACCACCGAGGGCGTCTACGGCATCGCGCTCGGCGTTTCGGCCGGCACGATCTTCGTCTACGTGCTGTTCGGCACCCTGCTCGACAGGGCGGGCGGCGGCAACTACATGATGCAGGTGAGCTTCGCGATGCTCGGCCACCTGCGCGGCGGGCCGGCCAAGGTGGCCGTCATCTCCTCCGCGCTCAACGGCATGATCTCGGGCTCGTCGGTGTCCAACGTGGTCTCGGGCGGCATCTTCACGATCCCGCTCATGAAGAAAGCCGGCTACGGCGGCGTGAAGGCCGGCGCAATCGAGACCATGTCGTCCGTCAACGGCCAGATCATGCCGCCGGTCATGGGCGCGGCCGCCTTCCTGATGGTCGAGTACGTCGGCATTCCCTACAGCGAAGTCGTCAAGCACGCGCTGCTGCCGGCCGTGCTGGCCTACATCGGCCTGCTCTACATCGTGCACCTCGAGGCGCTCAAGCTCGGCATGCAGCCGATCATCGAGCGGGCGCCGCGCTCCTGGCGCGATTCGATGCTGCGCTTCGGGCTCGGCCTGTCGGGCAGCGCGATCGTGATCGCGCTGCTGTACTACCTGTTCACCGGCCTGGACGCCTGGCTCGGCGCCGCGGCGCCCTGGGCAACGGGTGCGGCGGTGCTGGCGCTGTACTTCGTTTCCGTGCAGCAGGCGGCGCGCAGCCCGGACCTGCCCGAGGACATCGACATCGACAACCCGCGCGCCCTCGACACCTGGCCCACGGTGCGCGCCGGCCTGCACTACCTCATGCCGATCGGCACTCTCATCTGGTGTCTGATGGTCGAGCAGATGTCGCCCTCGCTGGCCGCCTTCTGGGCCATCGCGGTGCTGATCGCCCTCATGCTCACGCAACGCCCGCTGATCGAGCTTTTGCGCGGGCGATCTGCGGCGGGCCATTGGCTGTCCGGTGCGCGTGCCGTGATCGACGGCCTCGAGGGCGGTTCGCGCAACATGATCGGCATCGGCGTGGCCACGGCCACCGCCGGCATCATCGTCGGCGGCATCACGCTCACCGGCCTGGGCCTGCGCATGACGGAGTTCGTCGAATTCGTCTCGCAGGGCGACGTGATCGTCATGCTGCTGTTCGTCGCCTTCGTCTGCCTGGTGCTCGGCCTGGGCGTGCCGACCACCGCGAACTACGTGCTGGTGGCCACGCTGATGGCGCCGGTGGTGGTGGAGCTGGGCGCACGCTCCGGCCTGGTCATCCCGCTGATCGCCGTTCACCTGTTCGTCTTCTATTACGGAATCATGGGCGACATCACGCCACCCGTGGGGCTGGCGACCTTCGCGGCCTCCGCCATTTCGGGCGAGGACGCCATCGCCACCGGCGTGCAGGGTGCGGTCTATGCGCTGCGCACCGTCATCCTGCCTTTCATCTGGATCTTCAATCCGCAGCTGCTGCTGATCGACGTGCACGGCGGCTTCGAGCTGATGCGCGTGGTGCTGGCCTGCACCGTGGCCATGCTGCTGTTCACGGCCGTCACGATGAACTGGTTCCGCGTGAAGAGCCACTGGTGGGAAACCGCCTTGCTCGTCGTCGCGGTGGTGCTGCTGTTCCGGCCCGACTATTTCATGGACCGGCTCACGCCATCGCACCGCCTGCTGCCGGCCGCGCAGGTGTACGAGGTGATCGACAGCCTGCCGCCGGGCTCGCGCCTGGCGCTGATCCTGGAAGGCACGACGATCGAGGGCGACGAAATCACCAAGACGGTGGCGGTCAACCTCGGCGCGGGGGCGTCCGCCCGCCAGCGCCTCACCGAGGCCGGGCTGCAGCTGTTGCCGCTGGGCGATCAGTTGCAGGTGGGCGCCGTGAAGTTCGGCTCCCGCGCAAGCAAGTCCGGGTTCCAGCAGGGCTGGGACGTCTCGGCCGTGCAGCAGCCGACCGACCGGCCCAGCACGCACTGGTTCTACCTGCCCGCGTTGTTGCTTGCCGCGCTGGTGTGGGGGACGCAGGGCCGACGCCTGCCAGCGCCGCGCCTGGCACCGGCGTGAACCCTTTGGCGCGCCGGCCTGGACGACAGCCCGACCCACTGGCGTGGCAGTAGCGCCAAGGAAAGTCGATGAAAAGCACCGCACCGCGTGTCGTGCTGATCCACGCGCTGGCGCACTCGATGGCGCCAGTGAACGCCGCCTTCGAGCGCGACTGGCCGCAATGCCAACGCATGAACCTGCTCGACGACAGCCTTTCGGCGGACTTGGCGCGTGGCGGCCAAGGGCTCGATGCACGCATGCACGATCGCTTCGAGCAGCTGGCCGCCTACGCGGTCGGCTGCGGCGCCCAGGGTCTCCTCTTCACCTGCTCGGCCTTCGGCCCGTGCATCGAGGCCGTGGCACGGCGCCGGCCGGACATGCCGGTACTCAAGCCCAACGAAGCCATGGTGGCCGAAGCGCTGCGCCGCCTGGCGCCCGGCCAGCGGCTCGGCCTGGTGGCGAGCTTCGAGCCGACCTTGCAGTCGATGCCGGCCGAGTTCGGAGCCGGCATCGATGTGCGCACCTGTCTCGCCGCAGACGCCCTCGCGGCCTTGAACGCCGGCGACGGGGCGGCCCACGATGCAGCCGTGTGCGCCGCGGCGCGCTCACTCCAGGCGCAAGGCTGCGCCGTGATCGCACTCGCGCAGTTCAGCATGGCCCGAGCCGCTCCGGCCGTGCGACAGGCGCTCGGCGCAGGGGGCCCGCCGGTGCTGACCACGGTGGACAGCGCCGTCGTGGCGCTGCGCGAGCGGCTCGCAACGTCGACGCGGTGATTCGCGGTCCGCGCCACGCGCGCCGGTCCGTGTCCGCGTGTTCCAGCGCGAGACCCCGCCCATGTCCTCGCCCCGCAGCCGTCTCACGCCCTGCGCCGCACGATCTCTATTGCAGGGCCTCAGCCACCCGCTTCGCGCTGAAACCCACCTGCGGCTCGCCTCGCACCACCAGCAGCGGCGTGCCGGGCGAGCGCAGCGCGGCGAAACGCGCTGCGCAGTCGGCATCGCGCTCGATGAAGCACTCACGGACGGGCACCTCGTGCTCGGCGAACCAGGCCCGGGCCGCATCGCAGTAAGGACAGGTCACCGAGGACAGCATCTCGATGTCGCCAGCGCGCGCCGACTGCGCCACCTGCCCGCCCAGCCGCCACGCCTTGAACTCGCCCCACCCCGTGTTCGCCAGCGCCGCGGCGGCGACGAGCGCCACGAGACCGATCAACGAGCGTGCAGACTGGCGCATGAGTGTTACTCCGTCTCGCGCTGCGAGAGAGTCGGGGTCGAAGCGGGGCGATCGAGCCTCGTGCGCCGAGCCCGCTGAACGGTCCGGACTCGCAAGCCCGGACGCGCACCGCAAGTGAGGGCCGCCGTGCGAGCTGCAACGCGACCCCACCGCTGATCAACAGCACGATCCATCCTCACACCGCCGCCGTCACCACCAGTTCGACCTTCCACTCCGGCTTGGCAAGCGCCGCCTGCACCGTGGCACGCGGCGGTGCGGCGCCGTGCGGCAGCCACTTCTCGTACACCTCATTGAGGGCCGGAAAGTCGCTCAGGTCGGCGATGAAGATCTGCACATGGAGCAGCTTGCTCTTGTCGCTGCCGGCGCGCTCGAGCAGCGCGTCGATGGCGTCGAGCACCTGCGTGGTCTGGCCGCGGATGTCCTGGCTGCCATCGGCCGCGACTTGTCCGGCCAGATAGACGGTGCCGTTGTGCACCGCCATTTCGGACAGGCGGGTGGCGACATCGAAGCGTTGAATCGTCATGAGCGTCCTTTGGCGGGAGTGTGGCCGACGGCTTTGGTCTTCTCGCCGAACTTGCGTTCGGTGCCGGCCAGCAGTTTTTGAATGTTGGCGCTGTGCCGCCAGATCAGCAGCACGCTCATCACCACGATGACTGCCGCCAGCGGGCCCGGCCGCCAGATGAGCAACTGGTAGAAGGGCGCGAACGCGGCCGCGACGATCGAGGCAAGCGACACGTAGCGAAAGAAGAACAGGATGATCGCGAAGCTCGCCAGCGTGGCCAGTGCGAGAAACGGGTTCAAGGCCAGCAGCACCCCTGCGGCCGTGGCCACCCCCTTGCCGCCCTTGAAGCCGAAGAACACCGGCCACAGGTGCCCGACGAAGGCCGCCAGCCCGATAAGCGCCACCGTGCCCTGGCCCAGGCCGTGGTCCGCGCCGAACTGCTGCACGGCCCATACCGGCAGCGCGCCCTTGGCCGCGTCGAGCACGAGCGTCAGGATGGCGGCGGCTTTCTTGCCCGAGCGCAGCACGTTGGTGGCCCCGGGGTTGCCCGAGCCGTAGGTGCGCGGGTCCGGCAGACCGAAGCCGCGGCTCACGATCACGCCGAACGACACGGAGCCGACCAGGTAGGCGGCCACAACGGCCAGCGCGGGATACAGAAAGGGCATGCGCTATTTTGCCCGGCTGCGGGGCTGCTCCCTCTCCCTCTGGGAGAGGGTTGGGGTGAGGGCCCGGCCCGGGCTTCCCGAGCATCGCTAACTGGCGCAATGCACCGGCCGAGCATCCACCAGCTGCAGCGCCGCACGCGGCGCGACCCCGAGCAGAAACCCCCGCCGCCCCCCGTTGATGTAGATCAACGCCAGCTCCAGCACGCTCGCCTCCACGAACACCGGCATGGCCTTCCTCGAACCGAAAGGCGAGGTGCCGCCGACGAGATAGCCGCTGTGGCGCTGCGCCGCCGCAGGCTCGCAGGGCGCCACGCGCTTGCAACCGATCTCGCGCGCCAGCGCCTTCAAACCCACTTGCCGGTCGCCGTGCATCAGCACGATCAGCGGGCAGGCGTTCTCGTCCTGCATCACCAGGGTCTTGACGACGGCATGCTCGTTCACGCCGAGCTGGCGGGCCGATTCGGCCGTGCCGCCACGCTCGACGTACTCGTAGAAATGCTCGGTGAAGGAGAGCTTCGCGCGCTTGAGAAAGACGGTCGCGGGCGTACCGGCACGGCCGTCGATCTCAGTTCGCATACCGGCGCGGAAACAGCACCCGGAACGTGGTCCCCGCCGTCGGCGTCGTTTCGAGCTCGATGGTCGCGTCGAGCAGTTCGCACAGCCGCTTGACGATGGACAGGCCGACGCCCTCGCCGGCTTGCTGATGAACGGGGCGGTCGTCTCGCGCGAGCTCGCGGTTTGCGTCGTGCGAGCCACTGTTCCGATCGCTGTCTGCGTCTTCTTCCAGCAGCTTCGCCTCCGCCGTTGCCTGCTCCATCGCGCCCGCCAGGGGCGCGCCCGGCCCTGCGTGAAAGCCCGGCCCGGTGTCTTCGACGCTCAGCATCCAACGGCGCTCGTCGTCTGCGGCGCTCTCGCCCCAGCGCACGTACACGCCTCCTGTCGAGGTGTACTTCAGCGCGTTCAACACGAGGTTCTGGGCGACGCGCCTGACTTTCACCGCGTCGCCCTCCACCACCCAGGCCTGCGGCCCCTCGGCGTTCAGTGCCAGGCCGCGCTCGGCGGCGAACTTCTGATGGTCTTCGCAGAGTTCCCGCAGCAGCGCCGCGGCGTCGAAGGGCTGGACCTGCCGATGCTCCTGTCCAGCCTGCAGCCGCGCGAAGTCGAGCACGTCGTCGAGCAAGGCATGCAGCGAGGAGACGTTTCTCGTCAACAGGCGCAGGAACTTGTCCCGAAGCGGGCTCGCCAGGTCTTCGCGCTCGAGCACCGCAGTGGCGTTGGACACCACCCCGAGGTTGCCCCGCAGGTCATGCGCGGCTTGACGCCACAACTCTCCGCGCTGCTGCTCCAGCTCGCGAATCTGTTCCAACGCCCGTTCGAGGTCCTTCACATGCCCTCTGGCCTCGACCTGCTGCAACGCGAAGTACTCGCCGGTGCTTTCGCTCACGCCGTCGTTGAACAACTCGGCCAGGCGCCGGCGGGCCGCGAACAGGATTTCACCGGACAGGTCCGGACGAGCCCGTTCGAAGCTTTCCAGCTCGGCGACCAGACACAGGTGCAGGCGACCCAGCTCGCGCGTCACCTCGCGCAGGTCGTAGCCCTGATGCCAGCGGTGCAGGCCGTGCGCCACGGCGTCCTCCACCTGGTTCGCCTTGGAGGCGATGCGCTCGTCGCCCGGCCTGGCCAGCAAGGTCTGCGCGAACGAATCGAGAAGACCCGGGATGTGATCGTGCAACTGCGAAACCGGCAGCGACGCGCCCGTTCTCAACTCGGGATCGCCGCGCACCGCTGTGCGCCATTCGCGCATGATCGCCTCGCGTCGATCGGCCAGGTGCTGCGCCAGCGCAGCGAGCCCTTCGTGCAGGGGATCAAGGCGGTCCATCGTGTCTCCATGAGTCGGCAAGCCAGTCCACGGGAAGGCGGCGCTTCGCGAGGGCGTGCATTGTCCCGTGCCGGCCTCCCGACGGCAAAGCCCACAGCCGTTGTCGGGCAAGTTGCGCTCTAACCCTGCCCCGCCGCCGAGCGTGCCCGCTCTTCCTCCTGCAGCCGCAGCACGCGCCGCTGCAACTTGCCGGTGGTGGTCATCGGCAGGGCATCGATGAACTCGATCTCCTTCGGGTATTCGTAGGGCGCGAGCCGGCCGCGCACGTGCTGCTGGAGCGCATGGACGAGCGCGGCGTCGCCCTTCACGCCGCTCGACAGCACCACGTAAGCCTTGACCAGCGCGCCGCGCTCGGCATCGGGCTTGGGCACGACCGCGGCATTGGCCACGGCCGGGTGCTTGACCAGGCAGTTCTCGATCTCGCTCGGGCCGATGCGGTAGCCGGCCACCTTGAACACGTCGTCGCTGCGGCCCAGGTACCAGAGGTAACCGTCGGCGTCCATGCTCGCGGTGTCGCCGGTGCGGCACCAGGAATCGTCGGCGTCACCGGTGAATTTGCTTCGCGTGGCGGACTCGTTGTTCCAGTAGCCGAGAAAGAAGATCGGGTCGCGCTCGCCGTGGACGTCGCACCGGTGCAGGGCCACGTCGCCCGGCGTGCCGCGTGGCACTTCCTCACCTGCGTCGTCGATCACCGCGATGCGATGGCCGGGATAGACACGGCCCATGCTGCCGGCGCGCGCCGGCCAGCCGGGCAGGCCTTCCCCGCTTGCGCCGTTCTCGCCGGCGAGGCCGCCAGCGCAGTTGCCCACGATGTAGTTGATCTCGGTCTGGCCGAACATCTCGTTGACGGTGAGGCCGAGTGCCTGCTGCACCCAGGCGAACACCGCGTCGCCCACCGCCTCGCCGGCGCTCATGATGGCGCGCAGCTGCAAGGCATAGCGCTCGCGCGGCGCCGGCGCGGCCTTCATCATGGCCTTGAGCGCGGTCGGGAACAAGAAGCTGTGCGTGACCTCGTGGCGCTGCATGAGCTCGAAGGCGCGCAGCGGGTCGAAGCGGCCTTGCGTGCCCACGACGGTGCGGCCGAAGTAGAGCGTGGGCAGCAGTGCGTCCATCAGCCCGCCCGTCCATGCCCAATCCGCGGGGCTCCAGAAGACGCTGTGCGTCTCTTGGCTCTCTGCGGTCGGGCTGTGCCCCCGATTGACAACCGCCCCCTCCGCGCCCCCCCTCGCAGGGGAGGGTTCCGTTGAATCCGGCCACAGCTCGCGCCAAGCACCGTCGAAACCGTTCTGGCTGCAGACGAAGCCCGGCAGATTGCCCAGCAGCGCTCGCTGCGGAATGAGCGCGCCCTTGGGCGGGCCGGTGGTGCCGCTGGTGTAGATGAGGATGGCGGCGTCGCCGGCCTGCGTCGTCACGGCTGCATGGACCGCAGACTCGCGCTGCAGCGCAGCCTGCCAGTCGAGTTCGCCCGTGTGCGCCGCGGCCCCTGCATCGCCGCCGACCACCAGCACCGTCGCCAACTGCGGGCAGCCCGGCCGCGCGGCCCGCAGGTTCGCCACTGCGCCGGCATCGACGATGGCGAGGCGCGCCGCGCTGTCCTGCAGCCGGTATTCCAGCGCTTCGGGCCCGAACAACATCGACAGCGGCATCGCGACTGCGCCGAGCTGCTGGATCGCGATGTGCGCCACCGCGGTCTCGGGCCGCTGCGGCAGCACCAGCGCAACGCGCTCGCCGCGCTGCAGGCCCGCGCGTTCGAGCGCGTTCGCAAGGCGGTTGGCCTGTGCCTGCAGTTCGGCGTAGCTGACGCGCGTGACGCCGCCGTCCTCGGCCTCGTGGACGATGGCGATGCGCTCGCGCATGGCGGCGTCGCGCGCCCAGCGGCCGCAGCAAGCCTCGGCCAGGTTGAAGAGCGGCGGCACCCGCCAGCGAAAGGCGCGGTGCAGGTCTTCGTGGTGATCGGTGGCGGTTGCAGCGGCGGCGATTGCAGCGGGAGCGGCGGCGGTTTCGGTCATGGCTGTACTCGATCGAATCGAACGAATGTGCATGCTAGGCTCGTCGCCGCTCCGAAGACAGCCCGCCATGCACGTCGATCTACAACTGCCCCTCGACCCCGCCACGGCGCAGCAACGACTGCGAACGCAGGGCTTTTGCGTGATGAACACGGCTGCTGTGCTGCGGCTCACCGGGCAGCCGCTCGAATCTTTCGAATCTCTGGCGCGCTACTGGGAGCACCTGCCGCCCGACCAGTACCTCAAGGACGGCGGTCGTTACCGTTTCCGCCGCCACGGCTGCTTTGTGCAGAACGCGGAGCCGGCGACCCTGCAGGCCACGGAGCACCGTGCCCACTGGCAGCCGACGACCTACAACGCCCTGCACGGCGGCATGGAGCGCTGGTTCGAGCCGCTCGACGCGTCGTTGCCGCGCGAGCCGGCCTGGGGCGCGCTGCTGCTCGGTCTGGGCGCCGTGTTCGCCAAGGTGCGCGCGCCGTCGGGTGGCCGCTGGCACATCGAGGCGCACACCTTCCGCATCGACACGTCCGACGGCCTGGGCCGGCCCACGCCCGAAGGCGCCCACCGTGACGGCGTCGATTTCGTCGCCGTGGTGTTCGCCGGCCGGCGCGGCGTGCTCGGTGGCGAGACGCGCATCTTCGAGGCGGACGGCCCGCAAGGCGTGCGCTTCACGCTCGAAGAACCGTGGACGGCACTGCTGCTCGACGACCCCCGCGTGGTTCACGAGAGCACCCCGATCCAGCCGCTCGATCCCCTCGCCAAGGGCTCGCGCGACACGCTCGTGCTGACCTATCGGTCCGGAGGATTTCAGGCGCCGGTCTGAGCAAAGCGCTCGAGCGCCTGGCCGCTGACCCTGCAGATGCGCCAGTCCGGCAACACGCTCGCGCCCATCGCTTCGTAGAAGCGGATCGCCGGCTCGTTCCAGTCGAGCACGCTCCACTCGAAACGCCCGCAGCCGCGTTCGAGCGCGAGCTGGCCGAGCGCGCGCAGCAAGGCCTTGCCGATGCCGAGGCGGCGCTGCTCGGGCAGCACGAACAGGTCTTCCAGGTAAAGGCCGGGCTTGCCGAGGAAGGTGGAAAAGTTGGTGAAGAAGAGCGCGAAGCCGACCACTGCGCCACTGTTCAGCTCGGCGATCAGCGCCTCGGCCACCGGCCGCTCGCCGAACAGGTGCGGATGCAGCGTCTCGGGCGTGACTTCGAGCAGGTGAGTCAGCTTCTCGTACTCGGCCAGTGCGCCGATCAGCGCCACCAGTGCGGGCAGGTCGTCGGGTCGGGCGCAGCGCAGCGCGAAATTCATCGGCCGATTCTGCCGTCGCCCCAGTCGTCGAGTGGGACGCGTGCCATGCCTGCCGCGCCCGAGTCGCCCCTGCGGGGGTCCGCGGCTAAGCATGGACAATCGACCCGCCGCGTGAATCCCCTCCCCGTGACCCCCCCTCCCCGCACCTATCTCTACCGCCGCCTGCTGCGCCGCGTTCGCCCCTACTGGCGCACCTTCGCGATGGGTGTCGTGGCGATGGTGGTCTATGCCGCCACCGAGACGGCGCTGCCGGCGCTGCTCAAGGAACTGCTCGACGGCAGCTTCGTCGAGAAGGACCCGAGCGCGATCCACCTGATGCCGGTGCTCATCGTGCTGCTGTTCCTGGTGCGCGGCCTGGCCGACTTCGGCCACAGCGTGGCACTCGCCAGCGTGGCGCAGAAGGTGCTGGCCGATCTGCGCACCGACCTGTTCGGCAAGCTGCTGACGCTGCCGACCCATCACTTCGACACCCACACCGGCGCCTCGCTGGTCTCCAAGCTGACCTACAACACCTCGCAGGTCACACCGATCATCACCACCGCGCTGGTCACGGTGGTGCGCGACAGCCTCACGGTGCTCGGCCTGCTGGGCTACATGCTCTATCAGAACTGGCGGCTCTCGCTGGTGTTCTTCACGGTGCTGCCGGTCATCGCCTGGGTGATCCGCAAGGCCAGCCGGCGGCTGCGCGGCCTCTCGCGCGAGCAGCAGAAGACGCAAGCCTCGATGGTGCACGTGATCAACGAGGCGATCCGCGCCCACCGCGAGATCAAGGTGTTCGGTGGCGCCGCCTACGAGGCCGGGCGTTTCCACAAGGTGGTGCACCAGCTGCGCCGCTACGCGATGAAGGTGGTGGCCACCGCCGCGGCCAACGGCCCGGTGGTGCAGGGCATCGCCGTGCTGGCGCTGGCCGCGATCATCTACTACGCGGCGCTGCAGTCGCGCCAGAACCAGCTCACCGTCGGCGGCTTCGTGTCCTTCTTCGGCGCGATGGCGCTGCTGCTGGCGCCGCTCAAGCGCCTGTCCAATGTGAACGAGGTGCTGCAGCGCGGCCTGGCTGCGGCCGACAGCGTGTTCGAACTGCTCGACGCGACGGTCGAGCCCGATACCGGCACACGCCGCATCGAGCGTGCCCAGGGCGCCGTGCGCTTCGAGGACGTGAGCCTGCGCTATCCGCAGGCCGAGCGCGACGCGCTGCACGGCGTGAACCTCGACATCCGGCCCGGCGAAACGCTCGCGCTGGTGGGCGCCTCGGGCAGCGGCAAGACCTCGCTGATGGCGCTGATCCCGCGCTTTTACGTGCCCGACGGCGGCCGCGTGCTGCTCGACGGCATCGACGTGCGCGAACTCCGGCTCGCCGACCTGCGCGCCAACATCGCGCTGGTGACACAGCACACCGTTCTGTTCAACGACACCATCGCCGCCAACATCGCCTACGGCGCCGAGCGCGAGGTGAGTGACGCGCAGATCGCCCAGGCGGCCGAGGCCGCGCACGCCATGGAGTTCATCCGCGATCTGCCGCAGGGCCTGCACACCCAGGTCGGCGAAAACGGCGCGCGCCTCTCGGGCGGGCAGCGTCAGCGTCTGGCCATCGCGCGCGCGCTGCTCAAGGACGCGCCGATCCTGCTGCTCGACGAAGCCACCTCGGCGCTCGACACGGAGAGCGAGCGCGCGGTGCAGGCGGCCATCGAGAACCTCAAGCGCGGCCGCACCACGATCATGATCGCGCACCGGCTTTCAACCATCGTCAACGCCGAGCGCATCGTCGTCATGGACCAGGGCCGCATCGCCGAAGTCGGCAGCCACGCCGAACTGCTAGGCCAAAAGGGCATCTACAGCCGACTGCACGGGCTCCAATTCGCCGAGACCGATGACCGGCAACACCGAACTGCGTGAATCGAGCGCCCGAAAACAGCAGAAGCCGTACGCCTCGGTCATGCGGACCAGGCATTCGTCGTTGTTCGAACCGCGCGCATTGCTCTTGAAGAGCGTCACCCGCTGACTGCTGAGCCAGGTCACGGGTTCGGCGTTGTCGCCGACACGGCGGACCCGCGTGCCCTGCAGCCGGAGCATCCAGTTGAGCCAGATATCGTCGGCATTCGGACTCAACGAGGCAAACCGTTGCTCGTCCGTCGCATCGGCGTGCAGGCAGCCCGGGGGATAAAGAACGCCGCCCACGCCCGTCACGAAAAGAGGCGCATCCGGTCCGGTGAAATGCGTCTGCTTGGCCCAGCTCCTATAGGGCAACGGCCGGCCGGCCGCGTCGAACTTCATCAGATGAGCTCGGCGGCAGATCACCGCCGCTGGGTCCGCGCGGTGACCTGCGAGCAGTGAAGCGAGCCAGTCGCGCGGATAGCGCACGTCGTCGTCAGCGGTCACCCAGACCGTGTTCGGCTCGCTTCGAAGCGCCGGAATGCTTTTCAGGTACACCCGCAAGTCGCGCTCGCAGGGCACGATCCGCAGGCCGTACTTCTGCAGGCGTGTGACCGATTCGGGCAGCAGTCGCAGCTCGGGCGCGTGAACCCACAGCACCACCTCGTCGGCCACCGCCGATTGGTTCAGCAAGGACTGCAACGTCAACGCCAGCGTCCCGAAACGGGGGGCGTAAGACGTGAGCGTGATGGACAAGCGCGGGGCCGAACTCGCGGCCTGGCGCGGGTGCCGACGGTAAAGCGCCCACTCGGCTGCGGTGAGCGTGGGCGCGAACAGGCGCTTGAAGCCGTGGCCGACGGAACGCGCACGATGGCGCCAAGGCTTCTCGAGCGAGCGTGCCAGTTTTTGCCAACGGGTTCTTCTCAATCGATTCACCTCGCCTCGGTTGCGCCGCATTCTGCCGCGAGCTTCGAGGCCGCGACGCACAGGCGAATGCCAGAATCCTGGTGAATGCCTGACAACCGTTACCGCGACGTCTCGAGCATCCTCGTTGTGCGCCTGTCAGCGCTGGGGGACGTGACGATGGCCTCGGGTTTGATTCCCGCACTGCGTCACCTCTGGCCCCGGGCGCACATCGCCTGGCTGGTCGAGCCTGCCGCGTCACCGCTGCTCGCGCACAACCCGCGGCTCGACGAGGTGATCGTCTGGCCGCGCGGCGAATGGCAGAAGCTCTGGCGCGAGCGGCGCTTTCTCGAGGTGTGGCGGCGCTTTCGCGCGCTGCGCCGCAGCTTGCGCGAGCGGCGCTTCGACCTCGTGCTCGATGCTCAGGGCTTGCTCAAGAGCGGCCTGTGGTCGTGGCTGAGCGGTGCACCGCACCGGCTATCGCTGATCGGCCGCGAAGGCAGTCACCGGCTCGCTACCGAGCGCGTCGTGCCGCCCGCCGATGTCGGCACGCGGCCGATCGGCGCCGAGTACCGGCACCTCGCGAAGCACCTCGGCGCGCCGGCCGAGGCCTTCCGACTCGACCTCGCCGTGGGTGACGAGGCGAGACGCAAGGCCCGCGACAAGCTCGCCGGCGCGGAGTTGCGGGCGACCGCGCGGGAACACAACGCGCTGGCGGGCCGGCAGGCGGCCTGCGCCGAGCCCCGTGCCGAAGCCCCGCCTCCTCCCCCCGCCTCGTCCGCGCGCTACGCCGTGCTCTGTCCCTACACCACCCGGCCACAGAAGCATTGGTTCGAGGACCGCTGGCAGGCCTTGGCGCGGCGCTTTCTCGAAAGCGGCCTGCGGCCGGTGCTGCTGGGCGGGCCAAGCGACCGGGAGGCCGCGGAGCGCATTGCCGACGGCGTGCCGGGCCTCGTCAATCTGTGCGGCCTGCTGCCGCTCGACGAGAGCGTCGCAGCCATCGCCGACGCCGCCGTCCTGATCGGCGTGGACACCGGCCTCACGCACATGGCCGTGGCGCTCGGAGTACCCAGCGTGGCGCTGTTCGGATCGACCCTGCCCTACCTCGACACCGGCACGGCACGCAGCGTGGTGCTGTACGAGAACCTCTCCTGCGCACCCTGCCGCCGCCACCCCACCTGCGGCCGGCGCTACGACTGCATGCGCGCCTTCGAGGCCGAGCGCGTGTTCGACGAAGCCCTGCGCGTGCTGGCCGGCAGGGTGAGCCTCCGGCTGGCGCCGCTGTGAAGACGCTGCACGTCGAGGCCGGCATGCACCTGTACGGCGGTGCCTTGCAGGTGGTCTTTCTGCTGCAGGGGCTCAGGGCGCGCGGCGAGGAAGCGGTGCTCGTCTGCCCGCGCGGCAGCGCCATCGCGGCGGCGGCCCGGCAGCATGCGGCGCGCGTGCACGAGATCGACATGAAGGGCGACCTCGACATCGGCCTGGTGG
>NZ_JACDCU010000290.1 GCF_013817365.1 Methylibium sp.
ACAACTCACCCCACGGCACGATCTGCTCCATCGTCGCCAGGAACGCATCTCGCCTCGTCGGCCTGCGGTACTGTTCGTACTGCGCGTTCTGATCGATGCCTACTGCCAGGGTCTGCTGCTTCATGTCGAAGACGATGCATGCAGCATGCCAGCGGGGGACTTGATCAGCATTGCCCTAGAGAAAGAGATTGAAGCCGCTCTTGCGGACGGGGCTGGCGAGGCAACCTCTGATCTCTTCGATCTAGCTGTCAAAGAGGGCGAATGCCTTGCCAAGTTCCGTGAAGAACTTCAGGCAGTGATCGCGGAGATCCGAAAGAAAAATGAGAGGGGTAACTTGATCGTCTTCATCGACGAACTCGACCGCTGTCGGCCAACCTTCGCAATCGAGTTGCTGGAGCGGATTAAGCATTTATTCGATGTGCCCAATATCGTCTTTGTACTATCTATCGACAAATCGCAGGTTGAAGTGAGCACTTCGTCGGTTTACGGTGTAGGCATCAATGCCGCGAATACCTTCGTCGCTTCATCGATCTAGAGTTCCAAGTGCCTCAGGTCTCAGGTAAACCTTTCATCAAGCACCTCTTGAAGCGATTTGAACTCGATGAGGTCTTCTCCGAACGGACTGGTGACCTGAGAAGTGACATGTCCAACTTCGTCGATTTCTTTTGCTTTTTGGCCAAGACAACTGGAATGTCTCTGAGGACGCAAGAGCACTGCGTCGCACGTCTGGCGCTTGTGCTGGATCAGACACCATCTAACTATCACTTGCACCCAGTTCTCGCGGCGACTCTTATCGTTACACGCGCAATGCACTCTCAGCTCTTTTCGAAGATTAGATCTGGTGCCGCGTCGACAGAGGCACTCATGGAGTGGCTTCGTAGCTTGGATACTGGCTGCACTTTTAAAGATCGAGCTTCAGTGGCAATTGAGTCATACATGAACGCTGCCGACCCTAACGAAACTCGACAGGCGCAGCGCCGTCAGCGACTCGAAGCCCAGGCAAACAACTCAGTGCTTGATTCGGGAGAACGCTCGCATGCCAGCGAAGTCCTTCAGTTCACAGGTCATCTAGCAGGATCGTTCCATGGAGCGCCGAGTTTGGCCTATGTGATGAACAAGATGGATTTGGCCGAGAACTTACAGCCATGATTCGGTTGCAGGGGAGTGACCAAAGCCTAAGCATTCAGCCGGAGAGATGAATTGTCGGTAGGTGTCGCCGACGTTTCTTGGCGTTTTGGGTGCGGCGCTCAAGCAGGGAATGAAAGAAGAGGCAGCTTGAGGTGAACAGTCAAGCACGATGTCCAATGGGCCGCTGGCGCTCAGCTACGTAGCTGGGGCTTTCAGTTTCGGCTCGGCACTTTCCCACGGCATATCCTGCTGTTCAGCGACGGGGCACCACCGATTTTGCTGACGCGCTTCGCATCTTCGATATCTGTCTCGACGCCGGCGGGAGCCTGTTCGACACGGCCGGCGTCGACTCGAATGGTGACTCCGAATCGATCCTCGGCGCTGCGGAACGCAGCCCGATGGCGGTGTCGGAGCTTGTCAGGCCGGCACCACCAACGTAGCTTCGATCTCTAACAGCATGCCGTCCAGCGCCGGCCGCGGCAACGGGATCAGCGTGCAGGCCGGCTTGGACGCGTCGCCCCATACGCGGTCGAGTTCGGCATCGAAGACGTGCAGTCGTTCCTCGGTGTGGTCCAACAGTAGTGCGAGGAGCCTTGCGACGTGCTGCGGGCCGGCACCGGCCGCGCGCAGCGCGATGGTCATGTTGCCCGGCGCCTGCCGAACCTGCGTCTGGAAGTCGGCGGAAAGCGTGCCGTCTTCGTTCTCGCCGCCGTGTCCGGAGACCAGCACGAGCCGGGTGCCGGGTGCCGCGACGGCCACATGCGAATAGCCGTTGGGCTTGGGCTCGTAGAGGCCTGGCGGGTTGATGGGTTCGGTCGTCTTCGTCATGCGTTCTCCTCGATCGACATTAAATGCCGGAGGGCCTGCGAATCGGCCATCCGGTCCACGAGAGCATCGACCGCGAGTTCGGCGAGGCGTAGCGATGCAGCGAGAGGTTCGCCGCCGAACTCGTCGTGCTCCACCGCGGCCTCGAAGACATCGGTGATGCCGATGTAGCCGAAGACCGAGCGCACGCTGGCTTCGGTGTGGTTGAGGTGGGCGATGCGCCCGCCGGCGCCATAGCCGTGGTCGCCGCGCGAGCCGAGCAGCACGAGGCGTTTGCCGGCGCCCGCGAGCAGCGGCCAGTAGGGCACCTCGCCGCGCGAGCGGTCGAAGCCGAAGGTGCGGCCGACGCGCACGATGTTGTCGATCCAGGCCTTGAACTGCGCCGGCACGCCGAAGTTGTACATCGGCAGGCCCACGACGATCACGTCGGCCGCGACGAGTTGGTCCACGAGCCGGTCGCTCTCGGTCAGCGTCTCGTGCATCCACGGCTCGCGCGCTGCGGGGGCGGTGAACGCGGCGTGAATCCAGGGTCCGGTGACATGCGCGGGCGGTTGCTGCCCGATGTCGAGGTAGTCGATGGCGTCTTGCGGCCGCAACGCGCGCCAGCGTTCGACGAATCGCGCCGACAGCCGGCGGGTGTGGGAGCCGTGGGGGTCGATGCCGGAGCGGCCCGGGCGGGCGCTGGCATCGATGTGCAGGAGTGTGGTCATGAAAGTCGGTTCTCGTTGTGTCGATGGATGAGGGGAACTATGGGTGTCGTCGCTGCCGGTCAGGCGCCGGCTCGCAGTGAATCTATCGGTACGATGGCGTCCGGACAAACGATGATTTCTCGCCAATGGATGAACTGAACTCATCTGAACGGCGGCCGAGACGGCTGCCCTCGCTGTCGTCGCTGCGCGCCTTCGAGGCGGCTGCGGCGCATCTCGGCTTTCAACGCGCCGCGGCCGAGCTCGCGGTCACGCCCACCGCCATCAGCCACCAGGTGCGCGGTCTCGAAAGCGCACTCGGCCAGCCGCTGTTTCGCCGCCTCCCGCGCCAGCTCGCCCTCACGCCTGCCGGGCTGCGCCTGTTCCACGCGGTGCGCGAAGGCTTCGACACGATCGAAGCGGGCGTGTGCGCGCTGCGCATGCCGGCAGCGGCCGACACGGTCACGCTCACGACGAACACCGCCTTCGCCGCGCGGTGGGTCCTGCCGCGCATGGTGGCGTTCCGGGCGGCGTGTCCCGGCATCGAACTGCGGCTTCACGCGAGCGAGTCGGTGGCCGACCTCGCGCGGGGCGACGCCGATCTGGCGATCCGTTCCGGCGGCGGCCCCTGGCCGGGCCTCACCACCGCTGAGCTGATGCCCGAACGCTACGCACCGGTCTGCAGCCCGCTGCTGGGCTTGAAGCGGGTGCAGGACCTGCCGAAACACCGCCTGATCCACTTCGACTGGCAGCCGCAGGCGCGTGCGCCGGCGCTGTGGTCGCGCTGGTTCGAAGCAGCGGGAATCGCGGCGCCCAAGGCGCGCACGGCGGCAGGGACGCCCGGCCTCTCGTTCTCCGACGAGTCGCACGCGATGCTCGCCACGCTCGCCGGGCACGGTGTCGGTTTGCTGAGCCTTACCCTCGCCGCGCAGGAGCTGCGCAGCGGCGCCTTGCTGCAGCCTTTCGGGCCGGCGCTCGATACCGGCAGCTATTTCCTCGCCACCGCCAGCGGGCGCGAACGCGAACCCGCCATCCGCGCGGTGTGGCAGTGGGTGGTGGCCCAGGCCACGCAAGACCTCACGGATCGAAGCGCAACGCCGCGTGGAGGCTCCGCTGTGGACAAGGGTGAAAAGCCCGGCAGGTTTCTTCGATGAGCTGGTGGATGTCCACGCCGGCGCGCCATTGCCGGTCGATGCGCCACTGCAGCCGCAGCGCGCGGCTCACGCCGTCCGGATCACGGTGATGTGCTCGGTGCCGCTCTCTGGCAGCCACACCTCTCCGGCACGGCCGAGGATCTGGCGGATGTTGGTGGCCTCTCGCGGGAAGGCGAAGCGCTCGAACTTCTCGGCCTCGGGGTCGAAGCGCAGCGCCGCGTTGCCGCCGAAGTCGCTGAGCCACACCTTGTCGCGCTCATCCGCGTACACGACGTAGGTTTTCGGCGCGTCGCCCGGCCAGGCTGCCTTGTCGGGTCCCTGGATCACGCCGTGCGGCGAGGAGCCTTTCCGCAGGGCGATCAGTTCGGTGCGCCCGATCTTCGGATCGAACCAGCCCAGGTGGCCGCTGCGCTGCGCGCTGAACCACACGCCGCCGTCGGGGGTGGTGGCGACGTCGTGAATGCCGGTGCGCCCGGGCGTGGCCAGCGGGCAGGACTGCACCCGATTTTCCGGCGCTGCCGTGGCGGTCCAAGGCACAGAGCCGGCCACGGCGCCGGTGATAAGGGCACCGAGCGTGCGGCGTCTGGAGATCGGTGGCATGCGAAAGTCTCCTGGGTCGGATGAGCGGGCTTCGATCCTGCAGGGGGTGAAGTGTCAACAGCGGGGCAAGGGACGCATTGCGCTGCGGCGGGGGCACGCCGGTCAAGGCGAACGGGGCTGCCGCTGGGGTCTTCGCCGCGACGCCGTCGCGGGGCGCGGTTTGTTCGCAGAATCCATGGGGCGCGCTTGCATGCGCTCTGCACGCGCTCATGCCGAGGCGATTGATCGCAACACAGGAGAAGTAAACATGCCCCCGGTTCATTTCGCTTCGCAAAACAACGTCGGCGCGGCGCCGGCGACCCGAGTCGTCGAGGCGCTTGCCGACCCCCTTCGCCCCATGGCGGCGCTCATGCTGGCCGCAGTGCTGCTCGCAGCCGCCGGCACGTCTTGGGCCGCCGACGAACTGCGCAGCGTGAAAGGGCTGGCGATGCCCGAGTCGGTGGTGGTAGGAACCGATGGCCGGCTCTACGTGTCGGAGATCGGCGGCTTCGGCAAGGACGGCGACGGCCGCATCGTGGTCATCGATGCAGCCGGCAAGACGGTGAAGCCTTTTGCCACCGGCCTGGACGATCCCAAGGGCCTGGTGATCTCGCGAGATGTGCTCTTCGTGGCCGACAAGACGCGGGTCATGAAGATCGATGCCAGCGGTCAGGTGTCGGTGCTCGCCGACGCCAAGGATTTCCCGCAGCCGCCGCTGTTCCTCAACGACCTCGCCCTCGATGCGCGGGGCGACCTCTATGTGTCGGACACCGGCGATACAGAGCAAGGCAGCAAGGGCGCGATCTTCCGCATCACGCCGCAGGGCAAGGTTTCCCTGCTCATTTCTGAATCGCAGAATGCCTTGTTCAAGAACCCCAACGGGCTGCTGTTCGAGCCGTCGGGCAGTTTGCTGGTGGTTGACTTTTTCAGCGGCGATCTGTTGCGGCTCGACACCGCAACCAAGAAAACCGAAAAGCTCGCCGGCGGCTTCGGCGGTGGCGACGGCTTGGCGCTCGACGCCGCGGGCATGCTCTACATCACCGACTGGAAGGGTGGCC
>NZ_JACDCU010000291.1 GCF_013817365.1 Methylibium sp.
GAGACAGGACTTGGCCCGATCACCCAGGTCGTAGAGCGCGCGCAGGCCCGGGCCGTGCTCGTCGAGATAGAGCTCGCCGGTGACGGCGTCGGGGCGCAGGCCCACGCGCGAAACGTTGACGGTATGGGTGTCGCCGCCCACCGGCGTGCGCAGCTCGAACCAGCGCGACAGCGCAGGCACCTGGCTGAACGGGCGGTGCTCGGCGCGCGCGATGTGTGCGTCGCCCCAGCGCCAGGCGGAAAGATCGGCACCGAAGCGCGCCTGCAACTCGTCGAGCGCCCGGTCTAGGGCCGCGTCGATTTGCTCGGTGCAGTTTTCGCGGCCGGGCGTGCGGCGATCGTCGCACCAGTAGCCGTCGTCGCGGCTCAGTACCGCTTCGAGGCCTTCGCGAAAACTCCGCTTGGCGAGCTCGCGATCAAACAGCGCCGGCCCCAGATCGTCGGCGAACACACCGTGCGTGAGCTGCCGAAGCCAGGCCCACAGCACGAGCGGCTCCGTTCGATCGGCGGCCATGGTGCCGTCGAAAGTGGCGAGCTCGCGCTGCACCTGCTCGGCCAGCGGATGGCCCGATTGCGCCCGGCGCAGCACCGGCAGGAGGGTCAGCGCGGCGGGCGACAACACGTCGGCCTGGATCGCCGCCAGGCTGTCCAGGCTGTGCAAGGGGCGCACGTCGAGCAGCCGCTCGATGCGCTGCTGCCGGTATGGCCACGCCCATTCGCTGGTGATGAAGTGCGGGTATTGCGGGCCATGGATACGCTGGTTGGCCGTGGCAATCCAGCCGCGTGCGGGCTCACGTTCGCGCGGCGTCTCGCCGGCCGGCACGAAGCCGGCCCAGTCGTACCGGGAATCCCAACCGGGCGCCGGGCTCAGGCCCTTGAGGTCGTTGTCGGGGCGGCGCAGCGGCACGCGGCCCGCGGCGACCATGGCGATGCGTTCGGCGTCGGCGACCAGGATGTTCTGCATGGGCGCGACGTAGGCGGCCGAGGCCTGGATCAACTCGTCGACCGAGCGCGCCCGGTTGAAGGCCAGGCCGGCATCGAGCGTGCTGGAAGCATCGGTGTCGAGGGCCGTCCAGCGCAGCGCAATCGCGTAGAGCGCCGCGCCGGGCGTGCCCGTGAGCCCTTCGGTCGGGCCGCCAGCATCGGAGATCACCGGGCCGTGACGGCTTCGCCGCGCGGTGAAGCTCACATCGGCGGCGCCCTTGACCTTGATCGTCTCGCGCACGCGCTCGAAGCGGGCCCAGCTCTCGGGGGTCTCGTAGCGATTCTCGTTGCGCTCGTCCACGCGCTCGAGGTAGAGATCCTGCACGTCGGGTCCCGTGTTGGTGAAGCCCCAGGCGACGTGCTCGTTCTGACCCAGCACCACCAGCGGCAGCCCGGGCATGGTGGCGCCGGCCACCCGGAGCCCCGGCGCCTCGAGCCGCGCGAAGTACCACAGCGCGGGCGCGCTGAGCTTGAGGTGCGGATCGTTTGCCAGCAGCGGCTGGCCGGTCACGCTGCGCGAGCCGGCCACCGCCCAGCTGTTGGAACCCGTGCCTTCGACACCCCCCTCGATCTGCCACGGCAGCGGTTCGGCCACCGCAGTGTCGCGAACCGCCATGGCCTTCGGGCCGGCCACGCCGAGGTGCCGGTACAGCGCCGCATAGTCACTGGTGGCCAGCGGCTCATCGCCCGGATACGGCGGCAGCAGCTGCTGGATGCGCTCGACCGGCATATTCAGCGCCAGCCGCATGCGCAGCAACTCGCTGCCCGAGTTGCCGCCCATGTCCCAGGCCATCAAGATCGACCACGCCAGGCTGTCGACCGGGCTCCAGGCCTCGGGCTTCAGGCCGAGCAGCAGAAACTCGGGAGGAAGCGCCCTCACATGGTCGGCCAAATAGGCGTTGATGCCGGCGGCATAGGCATTCAGCATGGCGCGCACGGCAGGGCTCGCCTGCGCCCACTGCTGCTCCGCGCTGCGGCGCACGCCGAGCGCACGCAGGAACTTGTCGGCCTCGAGCGCGGGCGGGCCGAAAGCCTCGGCCAGCCGTCCGGCACCCGTGCGCTTGTGCGTGTCCAACTGCCAGAGCCGGTCCTGCGCATGGGCGAAGCCGAGCCCGAACCAGGCGTCCTCGGCGGAGCGGGCGCGAATGGTCGGGATGCCGTGCCGGTCGCGCTCGATCGTGAGGCCTTCGTGCAAGCCGCTCACCACCAGGCGGCCCTCGGTGACCGGCAAGGCGAGGTGCCGGTACACGGCAAACGCCGCCGCCGCGGCCAGCAACAGCCCCAGCAGCGAGGCCAGGCCCCACTTGATCCACTTCATACAGAGAGGCTAGCGGCCGCAGCCGCCGAGCGCATCGGTGTTGGTGCGGAGCTTCTCTTCCGTGCCCAAACGACTGCGCGCGCCCTACTGCCCTCGCAGATAGTCGCTCTTGCCCAACTCCACGCCGTTGTGGCGCAGTAGCGCGTAGGCGGTGGTGATGTGGAAATAGAAGTTGGGCAGCGCGAAGTGCATCAGGTACTGCTCGCCGGTGAACTGCAGCGGGTCGCCGACGCGCCGCGGCACGGTGACCAACTTGGCTTCGCTGCCGTCGACCTTGTCGCGCGGCACCGATTTGAGGTAGGCCACGGTGGCGCCGATGCGCTGCTGCAATGCCGCCATGGTCGTCTCGCTGTCGTCGAAGCTGGGAGCAACGCCTTCGGCCAGCCGGGCCACGCCGAACTTGGCGCTGTCGCATGCGATCTGCACCTGGCGCAGCAGCGGCAGCATGTCGGGCGCCAGGCGAGCGGCGAGCAGCGCCTCAGGATCGGCCTGCTGCGCCTGCGCGTGCGCTACCGCCTTGTCGAGCCACTTCGAAAGGTTGCCGAGCATCGTGAGGTAAACCGGCACGCTGGCCGAATGCATGGAAATCGTCATTGCGCTTCTCCTTCAAGGGCCGGCGGGATGCTACCGGTTGCGCCAGGGCGCCGGCTCGGCATGCACAATCGAGAGCCATCGCGCCACCACGGCGCGACCCCTGCCCTGCCCCATGAACATCATCATCCTGGACGACTATCAGGACGCGGTTCGCAAACTGCCCTGTGCCACCAAGCTCGACGGCTGCAATGCCAAGGTCTTCACCAACACCGTCAAAGGCATCGGCCAGTTGTCGGTGCGGCTCAAGGATGCAGAGGTGCTGGTGCCGATTCGCGAACGCACGCAGTTTCCGCGCCAGTTGCTCGAGAAGCTGCCCAAGCTCAGGTTGATCGCCCAGACCGGCCGCGTCGGGCCGCACATTGACCTGGAGGCCTGCACGAGGCTGGGCATCGCGGTGAGCGAAGGCCCGAGTTCGCCGGTGGCGGCGGCCGAGCTGACCTGGGCTTTGATCATGGCGGCAATGCGCCGGCTGCCGCAGTACATCGGCACGCTCAAGCACGGTGCGTGGCAGCAGTCGGGGCTCAAGCAGGCTTCGATGCCGCCGAACTTCGCACTGGGCACCAGCCTGGCCGGCAAGACGCTGGGCATCCTCGGCTACGGCCGCATCGGCCAGCTCGTGGCCGGCTACGGACGCGCCTTCGGGATGCAGGTGATGGTCTGGGGCAGCGAGGCTTCGCGCGGCAAGGCGCAGGCCGAGGGTTGTGTTTCTGCCACGTCGCGCGAGGCCCTGTTCGAGGTCAGCGACGTGCTTTCGGTGCACCTGCGGTTGGCCGAAACCACGCGCGGCGGCATCGCGCTCGAGGACCTGCAGCGAATGAAGCCCACGGCGCTGTTCGTCAACACCTCGCGCGCCGAACTTCTGCAGGAAGGTGCACTGGTCTCCGCCCTCAATCGCGGCCGCCCGGGCATGGCGGCGATCGATGTGTTCGACAGCGAGCCGATCCTGCAGGGCCACCCCCTGCTGCGGCTGGAGAACGCGGTGTGCACGCCGCACATCGGCTATGTCGAGCTCGACAGCTACGAGGCCTACTTCAGTGCCGCCTTCGACAGCGTGGTGAGCTATATCGCAGGCACGCCGATCAATATCGTCAACCCCGAGGCGCTGCGGGTCATGCGTGGCTGAAATGCCCGGCGGCCTCCAAGCGAAGGCCGCCGAGGATGCCGCGCTGGCGTTACCGCCCGCCGACACGCTGCGCGGCGCCCGCTGGGCGCTCATGTTCGGCAACTTCGTCATCGGCTGCGGCGTCATGGTCGTGGCCGGTTCGCTCAATGACCTGACGCGTTCGCTCGAGGTCAGCGTGGCGCTCGGCGGCCAGCTGATCGCCATCGCCGCGGTCGTGATGTGCGTCGGCGCGCCCTTGCTCGCGGCCGTCGTCGGCGGCTGGGACCGCCGGCGGCTGCTGACCTTGACGCTGGTCTGGTATGCGCTCGGCCACGCCGCTTCGGCGCTGATGCCCAGCTACGCGGCGCTGACACCGGTGCGGGGGCTGACCGTGCTGGCGGCCGCCGTGTTCACCCCGCAGGCCGCTGCAGCGATCGGCTGGCTGGCGCCGCCGGCGCAACGCGGCCGCGCCATCACCTTCATCTTCCTGGGCTGGTCGGTCGCTTCGGTGTTCGGCATGCCGCTGCACAGCTTCATCGGCGAATCGGTCGGCTGGCGCTGGGCCTTTGCCCTCGTCGCGCTGCTGGCTGCGAGTGGTGCGGTATGGGTGTGGCGCGTCATGCCCGACGGTGTGCGGCCACCGGCCATGAATCTGCGCGCGTGGGGCGGGGTGCTGACGCATCCGGTGCTGATGGCCATCGTGGCCGTCACGGCCTTGTCGGCGGCCGGCCAGTTCACGGTGTTCACCTACTTTGCGCCTTACTACAAGGAAGCGCTGGGCGCCGGAGCCACCGAGATCAGCCTGCTGTTCGCCTGGTTCGGCGCCTTCGGCCTGGCCGGCAATGTACTGTTCTCGCGCCATGTGGACCGCATCGGAGCGGCGCGTGCGGTCCCGGTGCTGCTCGGCGCGGTCGCGCTTTCGCTGCTGCTCTGGCCCCTGGCCGACGGCTATGTGTCGATGGCTTGCGTGGTGGTGCCGTGGGCCTTCAGCATCTTCGCGGCCAATTCGGCGCAGCAGGTGCGCCTCGGCCAAGCGGCGCCGGCGCAAGCATCTGCCTTGATGGCGCTCAACACCTCGGCCATCTACCTCGGGCAGGCGGTGGGTGCGGCCGGCGGCGGCGCCATGGTCGCCGCTCAGGCGGCAGCGGGTTCTCAGGGGCACGAGCTCTATGCGGGGCTGCATTGGGTGGGACTGGCCTGGGTGATCGCTGCACTGCTGCTCAGCGCGTGGGCCGAACGGCGCCTGCATCGCACCGGCATGGCTTGAGCGGCCGGCAGGCTGCTCGACGGGGCGGGCACCCTGTCCCGTCAGCCCCGGGTGCCGAAGATCTTGTCGCCGGCGTCGCCCAAGCCCGGGATGATGTAGCCGTGTTCGTCGAGGTGGCTGTCGATGGCCGCCGTCCAGCAGCGC
>NZ_JACDCU010000292.1 GCF_013817365.1 Methylibium sp.
TGTGCAACGAAGCCAGGTTCTGCGAGCAGGCCTTCACGTCAGGGGAATGTGACGCGACGCTTGAGCTTGTTATCGTATCTGCCTGATGTTATTGTCTTTTCAGTAAAAGTTGCAGTGGGAGCTCCGGCTCGCTTCAACCGCATCACGGGCGCACCGAGCATCGCCCTGACGCTCGAATCTTGCATTGGGGGACGCTTTGAAACAATCAACACCTCGCGCGCGGCGAACCGCCAGTCGGTGGCCGCTCGATGCGGTTGCCGCAGCAACACTTGTCATTGCAGCCTGCCTGCCCCAGGACGCTGCGGCTCTCGCGCTCGGCCGCTTGTCGGTGCAGTCTGCGCTTGGCGAGACGCTGCGGGCTGAAATCGATGTGGGCGCCATCACGCCTGAAGAGGCGTCGAGTCTGCGAGCGAGCATTGCCGCACCGGAGGCTTTCCGAGCTGCAGGCGTCGAGTTCAACCCCGCTTTGAGCAACGCCACGGTGGTGCTGCAGCGCCGCCCGGACGGCAAGCCTTACCTGCGCGTGACCAGCGACCGTGCCGTGCAGGAGCCCTTTGTCGATGTGATTCTGGAACTGAACTGGTCGTCGGGCCGCCTCGTGCGCGAGTTCACGATGCTGTTCGATCCGCCCAGCAACCGCGCGGTGGCGGCTGCTCCGGCGCCCGCACCGGCCGTCATTTCGCCCGCACCCAGGCCGGCCGTACCGCGTCCCGGCAACGCTGCCGCCTCACCGCCCCCGACTCGCGCTGCGGCTCCAGTGGCCGCACCTGCTGCCGAAACGCTGCCGACGCCGCCCGCTGCTGCAACTCGCAGCGCCCGACCGTCGATCGAGGGCAATGAATACCGGGTACGGCGAGGCGACACCCTTTATAAAATCGCGGGTCGTACGTTGCGCCCTGGCGTTTCGCTCGATCAGATGCTCGTGTCGCTCTATCGCGGCAATGCCGACGCCTTTATCGGCGACAACATGAATCTTCTCAAGGCCGGTGCCTTGCTTGCCGTTCCGACGGCCGAGCAGGCTCAGGCCTCGTCGCTGGAAGAGGCGCGCCAGCTCATCCAGGCGCAGTCAGCTGACTTCGACGCCTATCGGCAAAAGCTCGCTGGCGGAGTCGCCACGGCGCCGGCCGCGGAGAGCGCCCGTGCAGCGGCAGGCCGCGTTCAGGCCGAAGTGCAGGACCGCAAGGCGGACGGTACCGCCACGCCGGACAAGCTCACGCTCAGTCAGGGCGCCGTCAAGCCAGGTAACCCGGCAGCCGATGACCGGCTCGCCAAGAGCCGCGCAGCGCAGGATGAGGCGACGCGCGTTGCGGAGTTGTCGAAGAACGTCGAAGAACTGCAGAAGCTGCGGGGCGCCGCAGCCGGCGGCGGCGTATCGGCGGGTACGGCAAACGCGCCCGCCAAACCGGGCGGCGTGCAGTTGCCGGTCACCCCGCCCGGCGTGTCGGCGCCGGCGAGCGCCGCAGTTCCTTCGGTATCGAGCGCTTCGGCTTCAGGAATCATGCCTGCGCCGGCCGCGCTCGACGCTTCGTCGCCCGCTTCTGATCCGGCCGGGGCGGCCCCGCCCGTTGCCGTGGCGCAGTCTCCTTCGCCGGATCCGCAGGCGGCTTCAACGCCATTGCAGGCTGAAGCAGCTTCAGCGGCGGCCAGTGCGCCGGGCGCCTTGCCGGTACCGGTCGAAGACGGCCCGGGCGTTATCGACGGACTGCTCGACCACCCGATGTTGTTGCCGGGTGTTGCCGTGCTGCTGGCCCTGCTGGCCGGGCTCGGCCTGTACCGGCTGCGTCAAGGCAAACGCGACAGCGGCGAAACGTCCTTCCTCGAAAGCCGCCTGCAGCCTGACTCTTTCTTCGGCGCCAGCGGCGGCCAGCGAGTCGACACGCGCGACGCTACCGGCGTGCCATCGTCGATGAGCTATTCGTTGAGTCAGCTCGACGCGATCGGTGATGTCGATCCCGTCGCCGAAGCCGATGTGTATCTGGCCTACGGCCGTGACTTGCAGGCCGAGGAAATTCTCAAGGAAGCAATGCGCTCGAACCCGGAGCGCATGGCGATTCGCCTGAAGCTGCTCGAGGTTTACGCGAAGCGCAGGGACACCAAGGGCTTTGAGCAACTGGCGACCCAGCTCTATGCGATGACGAGCGGCGAGGGCGAAGACTGGGCGCGTGCGCAGCAGATCGGCCAGGACATCGACAGCGAAAACCCGATGTATCAGCCTGGCGGTCGTCCGGTCGGTGCCGCGTTGAGTGGCGGTGCAATGGTCGAGCCTCTGGGTGCCAACACAATGCCTCAGTCGGTGCTGCCTTCGCCTTCGCGCTACGAAGCCCAACGCACCAACCTGCCGGAGGACGTGGGCATCGACCTCGATCTCGACGTTTCGGCGCCGGGTCATTTCGACGATGAGCCCCTGTTTCCGCCTGAACGCACTCAGCCGCTCCCCGCCATGGCGACGCATGAGCCTCCGCTCGCCAACACTGGCAGCGCGAGCGCGAAAGTCGTCGAAGATCTGAGCGACCTGACCTTCGATCTGCCCCCGCTCAACCTCGATATTCTGTCGCAACCTGCGCCGCTCGCAGGCGAGGCTGAGGCCGTGGACGAGTTCTCCGACGTTGCAACGCTCGATCTTCCTGGCGTGGCGACACCCGACGATGCCCTAGCCCGCAAGCTGGAATTGGCGGAAGAGTTTCGCCAGATCGGCGATGTCGAGGGTGCACGCGACCTGCTTCAGGAGGTGATCGCGCAATCCGGCGGCACGCTGAAAAGGCGGGCCGAAGGAATGCTGCACGACCTTGCCTGAGTGGGGCGGTTCGGCGGCACCGCCGCCGGCACTCGAACGAGAGACCATGCAGCGCGTGGCTCTGGGGCTGAGTTACCGGGGCGGCGCCTACCAAGGCTGGCAAAGTCAGCCGGGCGGTGCAACCGTACAAGACCGCGTCGAGGCAGCGCTGGCGCAGTTTGCCGACTGCACGCTGCGCACGATCTGCGCGGGGCGAACCGACGCCGGCGTCCATGCGCTCAATCAGGTGCTGCATTTCGACACCCTGGTCGAGCGCGATCCGGTTTCCTGGGTGCGCGGCACGAACCGGTATTTGCCCCGCGACATCGCGGTCCAGTGGTGCCGCGAGGTCGACAACGGTTTTCATGCGCGATACAGCGCGCGCGGCCGGCGCTATGTCTATTTGCTGCTCGAGTCACCGGTGCGACCGGCGCTCGAGGAGGGCTTGGCGGGATGGGTCTTCCGCCCTCTCGATGGCGACGCCATGCGAAGCGCCGCCGCGGTCCTGATCGGCGAGCACGATTTCAGCGCGTTTCGCTCGGCCGAGTGCCAGGCCGCCAGCCCGGTCAAGACGATGCGTCGGATCGACATCCATCGTTGCGGCGCCTATTGGCGCTTCGAATTCGATGCCAGCGCCTTCCTGCACCACATGGTGCGCAACCTGATGGGTTGCTTGATCGCCGTTGGGCAGGGCGCCCGCACGCAGCAATGGCTGCTCGGCGTGCTGGGCGCGCGTGAGCGCCGCCTTGCGGCGCCGACCTTCGCTGCGCAGGGCCTCTACTTCATTGGCCCGTACTACGATGCTGCAATGGGCTTTCCTGCCAGCACTCCCGCCTTCGATTGGTTGCCTCGGCCTCAGCAATGTTGATGAAAACCTCGCGCACCCGCGTCAAGATCTGCGGGCTCACCCGTGAAGCCGATGTCGATGCGGCCGTCGATGCCGGCGCTGACGCGATCGGCTTGGTCTTCTACGCCAAAAGTCCGCGGTCGCTTGATATCGAGCGCGCCGCTGCGCTCGCGCGTCGGCTTCCCCCGTTCGTGACCCCGGTCGGGCTCTTCGTTAACGCGTCGCCAACACAGATAAACGCTGCATGCGCCGCGATCCCGGCCCTCGTGCTGCAGTTCCATGGCGATGAAACCCCGCAGGATTGCGATCTTTCCAGCCGGCCCTATCTGCGAGCAGCACGCATGGCGCCAGGTTTCGATTTGTTAGACTTCGCGTCGCAGTTTCCAAACGCCCAAGCGGTGCTGCTCGACGCGCACGTTGAAGGCTACGGGGGCGGTGGAAAGGTCTTCGATTGGTCACTCGTTCCGTCAGGCGTTACCCGTCCGCTCGTTTTGTCTGGTGGGTTGAATGCTGCCAACGTGACAGATGGGATGCTCGCGCTGCGGCCTTCGGCCGTTGATGTGAGCTCCGGCGTCGAGAGCGCAAAAGGCATCAAGGATGCCGAGGCGATCCGCCGGTTTTGCCAGGCTGTGCGAGACGCCGACGCCCTTTTGTCGGCCCAGGCTGCAGCCGGTTTTCGCTGAACGTGTGATCCACCCATGTTGAACTACCAGCAACCCGATGCAAGCGGCCATTTCGGCCCCTATGGCGGCAGCTTCGTCGCCGAAACTTTGACCCATGCGGTCGAGGAGTTGAAGGAAGCTTACGAACGCTTTCGCGTCGATGCCGACTTCATCGACGAGTTCAAGTACGAGTTGGCTCATTTTGTCGGCCGGCCCAGCCCGATCTATCACGCCGCGCGGATGAGCCGCGAACTGGGCGGAGCGCAGATCCACCTCAAGCGCGAAGATCTCAACCACACGGGCGCGCACAAGATCAACAACACCATCGGCCAGGCGCTGCTCGCCAAGCGCATGGGCAAGCCCCGCGTGATTGCCGAAACCGGCGCCGGCCAGCATGGCGTCGCCACCGCGACGATCTGTGCGCGCTACGGCCTGGAGTGCGTGGTCTACATGGGCAGCGAGGACATGTTGCGGCAATCGCCCAACGTCTACCGCATGCATCTGCTGGGCGCGAAGGTGGTGCCGGTCGAAAGCGGCAGCAAGACGCTGAAGGACGCGCTCAACGAGGCGCTGCGCGACTGGGTCACGAATGTGGAGAGCACGTTCTACATCATCGGCACGGTGGCCGGCCCGCACCCGTATCCGGCAATGGTGCGCGACTTCCAGAGTGTGATCGGCGAGGAATGCCTGACGCAGATGCCGGCCCAGATCGGGCGACAGCCCGATGCCGTGATCGCCTGCGTAGGCGGGGGCAGCAACGCGATGGGCATCTTTCACCCTTACATCCAGCATGCCGCGACAAGGCTGATCGGCGTGGAGGCTGCCGGCCGTGGGCTCGATTCGGGCAAGCATGCGGCCTCGCTGCTGCGCGGCTCACCGGGCGTGCTGCACGGCAACCGCACCTATTTGCTGCAGGATGCCAACGGCCAGGTCACCGAGACGCACTCGATCTCGGCCGGGCTCGACTACCCGGGCGTCGGCCCCGAGCATGCGTACCTCAAGGACATCGGCCGCGCCGAGTACGTCGGCATCACCGATGACGAGGCGCTCGTGGCGTTTCACCGCCTGTGCCGCACCGAGGGCATCATTCCCGCGCTCGAATCGAGCCATGCGGTGGCCT
>NZ_JACDCU010000027.1 GCF_013817365.1 Methylibium sp.
TGAGTTCCAGGAAGTCGACGCCCATGCGCTCGGCCATGTCGATGATGCGGCCCACGTGCGGCAGGTTGTAGCGGTGCATCACGCAGTTGAGCACCATCGGCCAGCCCAGGCCCTTGATGATCGCGGTGACCTTGCTCTTGTGCTCGAAGGTGCGTGTGGACGAGAGGAAGTCGTTCAGCTCCCTCGTGGAGTCCTGAAAGCTGAGCTGGATGTGGTCGAGCCCCGCATCCTTGAGCGCGCGGGCGCGCGGCCCGGTCAGGCCGACGCCGGAGGTGATGAGGGTGGTGTAGTAGCCGAGTCGGCGCGCCTCGGCGACCAGCGCTTCCAGGTCTTCGCGCAGCAGCGGCTCTCCGCCCGAGAAGCCGAGCTGCACGGCGCCCGTCTTGCGGGCCTCGCGGAACACGCGCTGCCAGTCGGCGGTGGAAATCTCATCGGCGTGCTGCGCATAGTCGGTCGGGTTGGAACAGAACACGCAGTGCAGCGGGCAGCGGTAGGTCAGCTCGGCCAGCAGCCACAGGGGCGCGCGGGACACTGCGTGTGCGGTGCCATGCGCGCGCTCCGAGTGAAGCGCTTCAGACGATCCAGCCGCGTTCATAGGCGTCGCCCAGGAACTCGCCGACGTCGCCGCGCAGACTGGTTTCGTTGAAGGTTTTCTCGAGGTCGGCGGTGATCTCGGCGACGCTGGCCTTGCCGTCGCAGCGCCGGAGAATCTCGCTCGCCGGGCCGTTGAGCTTGACCAGGCCCTCGGGGTAGAGCAGCACCCAGCAATCCTGCGCCGGCTCGAACTGCAGGCGGTACATCGGCGCGAGGGCCGGGTGCTGGTTGTCGGCAACCGTGGCGGCAGCGCTCACTGGTGCACCCTGCGCGCTGCGCGCTGTCCCGCCGAGCGGGAACATGAGCACTTGGGGCGGCCCGGCGTGCTCATGGTCGAAGCTCTTCGGCAAGGTCGTCGGGGTAAGCGCGCTCGACGGCATCGAGCATCGTCCACAGCACGTCGAGCTTGAACTGCAGGATGGCGAGAGCGCGGTCCTGCCGGGTGCGCGTGTCGCACCAGCTGTGCGCGACTTCCAGGCCGTGCTCCACGTCGCGCTGCGCCAGCGGGATGCGGTTGCGGAAGTAGGCCAGGCCGCTGGCATCGATCCACGGGTAGTGGCTCGGCCAGCCGGCCAGCCGATCGGCATGAATCTTCGGCGCGAACATTTCCGTCAGCGAGGAGATCACGCCTTCCTGCCAGCACGAGCGGCGCGCGAAGTTCACGTAGGCGTCGACGGCGAAGCGCACGCCGGGCTGCACATGGCGCTGGGACCAGAGGTCTTCACGCGTCAGGCCGACGGCCAGGCCGAGCTGCGTCCAGACCTCGATCCCGCCGGCATTCGCGCCTTCGAAGTCGTCGTGCCCGTCGTGGTCGAGCAGTCGCAGCGCCCAGCGGCGGCGGGTCTCGCGGTCGTCGCAGTTGCTCATCACCGCGGCGTCCTTCATCGGGATCGCTTGCTGGTAATAGAAGCGGTTGGCAACCCAGCCGCGTACCTGGAAGGGCGCCAGCGCACCGCTGTTGAGGCGGCGATTGAAGGCGTGATGGATGTGATAGCCGGATTCGCGCGCGCGCAGGCGCGCCTCGAATTCATCGGCCGGCCAGGGCAACTCCTTGGCCACGGCAGGGGGCAGGGCGGCGTTCACAGCGCTATTTCCATTCCGTCGTACGCGACCTCGATGCCGCGGTTGGCGAGTTCGGTGCGCTCGGGGCCGTAGTCGTCGAGGATCGGGTTGCTGTTGTTGATGTGGATGAGAACCTTGCGAGCCGCGCCGGTCTCGTCGAGCGCGTCCATCATGCCGCGGCGCTCGGGGGTGCTTTGCTGCGGCAGATGGCCCATGTCGGCGGCGTACTTTTGCCCCAGGCCGGCCTTGACCATCTCGTCTTCGCTCCAGAAGGTGCCGTCGACCAGCAGGCAGTCGGCGCCGCGCATCCACTCCATTTCGTTCGGCCCCACCTCGGCCAGACCCGGCGAATAGAACAGGCGCTTGCCCGAGCGCAGGTCGGTGACTTCGAGCGCGATGTTGTCGCCCACCTTGGAGTCGTGGCGATGCGGTGAGAAAGGCGGCGCCTTGCCGGGAATGGCGACGGCGCGAAAGCGCAGCGTCTCGAAGCCTTCGATCGTGAACTCGCAGATGCGCTGCTCGCCCGCCACCGGCAGCAGATGCCAGTGCACGCCGCAGTAGTGCTCGAGCACCGTGAGGATGGGCAGGCCGGTGGTCAGGTCCTCGAACACGCAGGGCGTCACGTACAGCTCGATCGGCGGGCCTTCGCGCAGGCTGAGCAGCCCGGTGGCGTGATCGACCTGGGCGTCCATGAGAACCACCGCCTTGATGGGCGTGTCGCGCAGGCCTTGTTTGGGATGCAGGATGGGTTGCACACGCAACTGCTGGCCGATGTCGGGCGAGGCGTTGAGCAGCACCCAGCGCTTGCCGTCGGGCGAGACAGCGATCGAGCTCTGCGTGCGCGGGCGGATCATGCGCGAGCCGTTGCGCGCGCTCGCGCACACCGCGCAGTTGCAGTTCCATTGAGGGCATCCGCCGCCCGCGCCCGAGCCGAGCACGATGATCTTCATGACGCGGCCCGTCCGGGCAGTGGCGGCGCGTAGGCCGTATCTCCGTTCATCGAGCGCTCAGCGCACCGACACGTACAGGGTGACTTCGAAGCCGAAGCGCATCGCTTCGTACCGGGGTTTGGTCCATCGAAGCTTCATCTCGTTTTCTCCAGGGAACTGGCGGTGTCCGTCACTGTGTAGAGTCGCCCACGGGCGGTGTGCCCCGCAACCCCGCATTGACCCTGTGAGCACGGCCCCAAATCAAGGACAAACCCTTCCTACCGGGGAGTGGCTTGCGCCGCTCGACGGGCATCGCGTGTGGTGGTGCGAAGGCGGTGATGCGCGCGGCGTGCCGGTGCTGATCGTGCATGGAGGCCCGGGCGGCGCGAGCCGCATCGAGCCGGCCGGCTGGCTCGCTGGGCTGCCGGTGCGCTGGATCGCGATCGATCAGCGCGGCTGCGGGCGCAGCACCCCGCTTGGCGAAACGGCGCACAACACTTTGCACGACCTGCTGGCCGACATGGAGCGGCTGCGCGAGCAACTGGGCATCGAGCGCTGGGCACTGACCGGTGGCTCCTGGGGTGCGCGGGTCGCCTTGCGCTACGCGGCCGGGTGGCCGCAGCGGGTGAACGGCTTGTTGCTGCGCAGTCCGTTTCTCGGCGGCTTGGCTGAAACGCGGCGCTACATCGCGCCCTGGCCGGCCTGGCTCGGGCAGGAGGGCGAAGCCTGGCTGGGCGAGGAGGCCGCCGCGGCGGTTCTTGCGCTGTACCAGCGCTCAACAGAATCGCTCTGCGCTGGCACAGGGTTACCCCCGGGCTCGCTGGAAGACGAGAAAGTCGCGCGTGTCTGGGCAGCCTTCGACGATGCGCAGTCGGCGCCCGGCGGAGCGCTCGCCGGCGCCAAGCGCTGTTCGCCGGCGACATTGAAAGCGCTGACAGAGACCCAGACTGCGGCGTGGCGGGTGCATCTCCATTTCGCCCGGCGCGGCTGGGGCGAATGCGACGGACATCCGCGTGGCCTGCCAGCGGCGGAGCTGGCGTTAGGACCCAGCGGCGTGGTGTGCGGTGCCGACGACGCGACCTGCGACCCGGCGCTGGCCAATGAATTGGGGCGAGTGCTGCCGGGCGCGCGTGTGCGTGTGGTGCCGAGCGCTGGCCACCGACTCGGCGACCCGCAACTCGCACCGGCGCTGGCCGACGCCGCACGCGAATGGATTGCGGCGCTGTTGCGGAAGTGAAAGACCGAGCTTTCCGGTTTGCTCTCTCTCCCGCGTACTCGTGGGAGAGAGAGAGCGAATCAAACCGCGTTGTTCCAGCGCAGCTTGCGATAGATCGTGTTGCGGCTGATCCCCAGACGTTTGGAGGCGACCGAGATGTTGCCGTCGGCAGCGTCCACTGCCTGGCGAATCATTTCGCGCTCGAGTTCTTCCAGCGTGCCCCCGCCGGCCATGACGGCGGCGGGTGCACCGGCACGGGCAGCCGCCGGTTGCGGTGCGGCGGACTCACTGGGAGGCGCGACGCGCTGCGCGGCGTCTTCGAGGAAGTCGTCGGACAGGTGCTCGCGCGTGACGCGCGGCTCGTTGCCGGCCATCACGGCGGCGGTGTGCAGCACGCCCGCGAGCTGGCGCAGATTGCCCGGCCAGTCGTAGCGCACCAGCAGTTCGGCGACGTCGGGTGCGAGGCTCGGGGCGGCCCCGGCGCATTCGTCCGCGAGGATCTGCTTGATCAGCAGCATCAGGTCGGAGCGCTCGCGCAGCGGCGGCAGCCGCACCGCCAGGCCGTTCAGGCGGTAGTAGAGGTCTTCGCGCAGGCTGTGGTTTTCGATCAGCTCGCGTGGGTTGCGGTCGGTGGCGCCGATCAGGGCGACGTCGACCTCGATCGGCTGCACCGCACCCAGCGGTGTAAGCCGGCGGTCCTGCAGCACACGCAGCAGCCGCGCCTGCAGGCCGGCCGGCAGGCCGCCGATCTCATCGAGGAAAAGCGTGCCGCCCCAGGCCTGCACGATCTTGCCGACTGCGCCCTGGCGGCGTGCGCCGGGGAACACGCCTTCGGCGTAGCCGAACAGTTCGGCTTCCAGCAGGGCCTCGGGCACCGAGGCGCACTGCACGGCGAGGAAAGGCTGAGACGCGCGGCGTGACTCGCGGTGAATGGCGCGAGCGAGCATTTCCTTGCCGCTGCCCGCCTCGCCGAGGATCAGCACCGGAATGTCGCGGTTGAGCACGCGCTTGAGCTTGCCGATGACCGCGTCGATCTGCGCGTCGCCGGTCTGCAGGCGGGCGAAGGTCGGGGCCGGTGCGGCGGGCTCTTCCACCGCAGCCGGTGACTCGGGTTTCTCGGCGCGCATGGCGGCGGCTGTCGCCGCCGCGGCGGAGTGGCTGGCGTCGGGGCCGGTCGCAGGTGTGCCTTCCCAGCCGCCTTGCCACAGCGGCCAGTTGCAGCGGGCCTGCACATGCACCGCCTGGCCGCTGGGCAGCGCCACGCGCAGCGGCGCGGTCAGCGGCGTGCGGCAGGCGTCGACGATGCTGCCGATGGGTGTGCCGAGCAGGCTGGCCACGGTGTGCATGCGCAGGCCGGCGCCGCTCATGTTGAGCAGGTCGAGCGCGCTGCGGTTCGCACCGAGGATGCGGCCATCACGATCGACCGCGAGGATGCCCTCCATCAGCGTGCCGATGAACTCCAGCCGGGCGTGGAAGTGCAGGCGCAGGGCGTCGCGGAAGTCGTCGTTCAGCCAGTGGTTCTCGATCATCCGCGCCGACATCTTCACCAGCCCCATCGTGTGCTGGTGGTAGCCGCGCCGGTCGCCCGATACGTCGAGCACGCCGAGGATGTTGCCGCGCGGGTCGAGGATGGGGGCGGCCTGGCAGGTCAGGAAGTGGTTGGCGTGCATGAAGTGCTCGTCGGCATGCACCAGCACCGCGGTCTCGTCGATCAGCGCGGTGCCCATGCCGTTGGTGCCCTTGGCGCACTCGGCCCAGTTAACGCCGGGCGCCAGGGCCACCTTTGCGGCCTTTTCCAGGAAGTCCTCGTCGCCGATGGAGTGCAGGATGGTGCCCTGCGCGTCCGTCAGCACCACCATGCTCTGCGTCTTGACGATCTGCTCGAACAAGAGCTCCATCACCGGCGCGGCGTGCGCGAACAGCCGGCGGTTGCGCTCGCGGCTGATGGCGAAGTCGGAGCGGGCGATCGGCGTGTAGTCCGGCGCGCCGATGCGCGAAAGCCCCAGGGCCGCACAGCGCTCGTGCGACTCGTTGATCGACATCACATGGTGGCCGTCGAGGGGCAGGGCGCTGGCGATCGGCCGCTGGGCAGCTTCTTCACGGCGGCGGCGGCCGGTGGGCAGGGCGGACTGCGAGCTCTGCGTGGTCATCGAGCCTTCCTTTCTTTGCGTGTCAATCGGCGTCTTGACCCGCTGGACGCTTTTGAACAATTCACTGCCGTGGACGACTGCGCCTGAAACACGAATCGGCGGCAGAGCGCGGATGCTAGGCGATGCGACAGGAATGTTCAATTTCGCAGCACTGAGCCATGCGCAGAAAGATTGCCGACCCCAAAAAGGCGTGCGATCCGGTTGCGACACGGTTGATACGCATGTGACGCTCCGCCAGATGCAGATCGAGGGTTATCCCAGGATATGAAGCCCTGTGCCGAACCCAGAAGATGGGCAGGAACGACGCTGGACCCGGTGTGCAAAAACTGCGCGATCCGTGTGCCTGCGCCAATCACTCAATCGACCGCGGAGATCGCAAACCATGCAGAAGACCCTCCACCTCGACCCCGAAAAGTGCACCGGCTGCCTGCAGTGCGAGATGGCCTGCTCGTTCGAGAACTACGGCGTCTTTGCGCCGAGCAAGTCGCGCATCAAGGTGTTCGACTTCCACCATACCGGCCGCAAGGTGCCCTACACCTGCACGCAATGCGACGAGGCTTGGTGCCTGCACGCCTGCCCGGTGGAGGCGATCACGATCGACCTCATGACCGGCGCCAAGGTCGTCAACGAAGCCACCTGCGTCGGCTGCAAGGTCTGCACCATCGCCTGCCCCTTCGGCACGGTGAATTACGTGCAGGAGACCGGCAAGGTGCAGAAGTGCGACCTTTGCGGCGGCGAGCCGGCCTGTGCCGAAGCCTGCCCGACCGGCGCCATCACCTACGTCGACGCGAACTGGACCGGGCTGAACAAGATGGCCGCCTGGGCCGAGAAGCTCGGTAATCAGCCAACAGCGCAGCCAACAGCGCAACCCGCTGCCGCCTGAGGAGAAACGAACATGTCCTGGGCAGGAAAAATCCTTCGCGTCAACCTCACCGCCGGCACCGTCACGTCCGAGCCTTTGAAGATGGACTGGGCTCGCCAGTACCTCGGCTCCCGCGGCCTGGCCACCAAGTACCTGGTCGAGGAAATCGATCCCAAGGTCGATCCGCTGGCGATCGAGAACAAGATCATCTGGGCGACCGGCCCGCTGACCGGCACCATGGCCTCCACGGGCGGGCGCTACACGGTCGTGACCAAAGGCCCGCTCACGGGGGCCATCGCCTGCTCCAACTCGGGCGGCTACTGGGGCGCAGAGCTCAAGTTCGCCGGCTGGGACATGGTGATCTTCGAAGGCAAGTCGTCCAAGCCGGTGTACCTGGCTATCGAGGACGACAAGGCCGAACTGCGCGACGCCTCGCACCTGTGGGGCAAGTCGGTGTGGGAGACCGAAGGCATCATCAAGAAGGAGCACCAGGATCCGCTTACTCGCGTGTCGAGCATCGGCCTGGCGGGCGAGAACGGGGTGCTGTACGCGGCGGTCGTGAACGACCTGCACCGGGCCGCCGGCCGCTCCGGCGTGGGCGCCGTGATGGGCTCCAAGAACCTGAAGGCGATCGCCGTGCGCGGCACCCAGGGCGTGGGCAACATCGTCAACCCGAAGGAGTTCATGCGGACCACCTTCGAGAAGAAGAAGATCCTCGCCGACAACGCCGTCACCGGCCAGGGCCTGCCGACCTACGGCACCCAGGTGTTGATGAACGTGATCAACGAAATGGGCGCCTCGCCCACGCGCAACCACCGCGACGTGCAGTTCGAGGGTGCGAAGGACATCTCCGCCGAAGCCATGGCCACGCCGCGCAAGACCGACGGCAAGAAGCCGCTGGTCACCAACCAGGCCTGCTTCGGCTGCACCATCGCCTGCGGGCGCATCCAGAAGATGGACCCCGGTCACTTCTCGGTGGAGAACAAGCCGCAGTACTGGGGCGCCTCCGGCGGCCTGGAATACGAAGCGGCCTGGGCGCTGGGCAATGCCAATGGCGTGGACGACCTCGAGGCGCTGCAATACGCCAACCTGATGTGCAACGAGCAGGGCATGGATCCCATCTCCTTCGGCGCAACCATCGGCGCGGTGATGGAGCTGTTCGAGATGGGCGTGCTCACCAAGGAGCAGCTCGGCACCGACGCTCCTTTCGGCTCTGCCCGCGCGCTCGTGCACTTCGCCGAGATCACCGCTCGGGGCGAAGGCTTCGGCAAGGAAATCGGCATGGGCTCCAAGCGCCTGACCGCGAAGTACGGCTACCCCGACCTGTCGATGAGCGTCAAGGGCCAGGAGTTCCCGGCCTACGACGCGCGCGGCATTCAGGGCATGGGCCTGGCCTACGCCACCTCCAACCGCGGCGCCTGCCATCTGCGGGGCTACACGGTGGCCTCCGAAGTGCTGGGCATCCCGGTCAAGACCGACCCGCTGGTCTCAGAAGGCAAGCCCGAGCTGGTCAAGGCCTTCCAGGACGCGACCGCTGCGTTCGACTCGGCCGGCATCTGCATCTTCACGAGCTTCGCCTGGGGCCTGTCGGACGTGCAGCCGCAGGTCGCGGCCGCTTGCGGCGAGGAGTTCACGCTCGAGAACCTGAACATGATCGGCGAGCGCATCTGGAACATGGAGCGCGACTTCAACAACCGGGCTGGTTTCACCGACAAGGACGACACCCTGCCCAAGCGCCTGCTCACCGAGCCGGCCCGCAACGGCCCCGCCGAGGGCCTGGTCAGCAAGCTGCCGGAGATGCTGCCGAAGTACTACGAAGCCCGTGGCTGGGACCCGACCGGCCAGCTCAAGGCCGAGACGCGCGAGCGGCTGGGTCTGTAGCAGAACGCGCGACTGTGATCACCGAAGAATTCGAATGCGACACCTGATCCTCGGCGCCGGGCCGGCCGGCCTCATTGCGGCCGAGGCGCTGCGCAAACATGCGCCCGCCGACAGCATCACCGTCGTCGGCGACGAGCCCGAGCCGCCGTATTCGCGCATGGCGATTCCTTACCTGCTGATGGGCAACGTCGAGGAGAACGGCACCTATCTGCGCCGCGACGCCGAGCACCTGCGCAAGCTCGACATCGCCCTCGTCCACCAGCGCGCGGTGAGCGTCGATGCCCAGCGCCGCACCGTCACGCTCGACAACGGCAGCGTTCTCGAGTTCGACAGGCTGCTCATCGCGACCGGCTCGCAGCCGGTGCGCCCACCTATTCCGGGCATCGACCTGCCCGGCGTTCATCCGTGCTGGACGCTGGCGAATGCCCGCCACATTCAGGAGCTCGCCAAGCCCGGCGCCAAGGTGCTCCAGATGGGAGCAGGTTTTATCGGCTGCATCATCATGGAAGCACTGGCCGCACGTGGTGTGGAACTGACAGTCGTGGAGATGGGCGACCGCATGGTGCCGCGCATGATGGGGCCGACCGCCGGCAACATGATCAAGGGTTGGTGCGAGACGAAGGGCGTGCGCGTCTTCACCGGCACCCGGGTCGAGGCGATCGAAGCAGCCTCGAACGGCGCCGCGCAGGTGCCGGCGGGAAGCGCTGAAGCGCCGTCGCGGCTCGCTCCGTTGATGGACAAGCTGACCCGCTCTTTCGGAGAGGCCGATCCGGCGATCGCCGCCGCCGCCCTGCAGGCGCGCTCCGACACGCACAGCCCGATGCACGTGCGCCTGTCCAACGGCCATACGCTCGAAGCCGACCTCGTGATCAGCGCCACCGGCGTCAAGCCGAACATCGCCTTTCTCGAAGGCTCGGGCATCGAATGCAAGCAGGGCGTGCTCACCGACGAGCGGCTGCAGACCAACGTGCCCGGCATCTTTGCCGCGGGAGACTGCGCCGAGGCCTACGACCTGGCCACCAAGACGCGCGTGATCAGCGCGATCCAGCCCAACGCGGCCGATCAGGCCCAGGTTGCGGCGATGAACATGCTCGGGCACCCCGTTGTGCTGCAGCGCGTGACGCAGATCAACGTGCTCGACACGCTCGGCCTCATCTCGGCGAGCTTCGGTGACTGGGAGGGTGTGCCCGGCGGCGAGCATGTCGAGCTGACCGATGCCGGCGGCTTCAAGCACCTGAGCCTGCAATTCGATACCGAGCGGCTGGTCGGCTGCAACAGCATCGGCTGGACCGAGCACGTGGGCGTGATGCGCGGCCTTGTGGAAGGGCGGATTCAGTTGGGTGAATGGCGCCAGCGCCTGATCGACGATCCGACCTTGCTGACCGCGGCCTACATCGCGCAAGGCCAGGCGCAGGAGCGTTGGCAGCAGACGGCGGTGCGGGCGCGCTGAGCTCTGCTGCCTCGCGGCCGGTGCTTGTAGGGGCGCCGAGAAAGCGCACTGCTGCTGGCGAAGCCGGATCCGAATGCCCGGCGTAGCGAACAAGAATTCCCTGAGCGCAGCCGGGCATTCGGATTCGGCTTCGCTCGCGCCGAACCGTGCATCGCCCAGCGTCCCCGTTGCGTTCCGATCCGGCCATCATCTGCACATGAAGATCACGTTCAAGCTCTACGCCATGCTCACCGAATATTTGCCGCCCGAAGCGCGCAGCGGCAATCGGGTCGAGCTCGACATTGCGATCGAATCGACGATCGCCGACGTCATTGCGCCGTTTGCGCTGCCGATGAAGCTGGTGCACCTGGTGCTGATCAACGGACACTACATCGCGCCGGAAGATCGCTCGACGCGCACGCTGGTCGAAGGCGACGTGCTTGCCATCTGGCCGCCGATTGCGGGCGGGTGATGCAGGCGGACTACCCCGCCAGCTTCGAGCGCGACACCGCCGGGACCGAAGCGGAATGGCTGCTTCGGCTGCCCGGTGCCTGCGGCTCGTGCGCGGTGCGCGTCGAGGGCGCAAGCGCGACGGTGGCGATCGGCAGCGGCCGTTTGTTGCTGCATTGGAGCGAGCTGCCGCCACGGCGGATCGCGCTCATGTGCATGCCGCGCATGACGGTGGGCTTTCGGTTCGAAGGCGTAACCGACGAGGCGCGCCAAGCCTTCATGCGCTACTTCGATCTCTATATGCAACGAGGCGGTGGGTGAAGCTCGAGCCTCACCCGTAGCGCAGCTCCGTCGCCTTGCCCCAGAACACTCGGTACGAGAACACCGTGTAGGCGGCGATCGCCGGCACCGAAATGCACACGCCGACGAGGATCACCTTGAGTGCCGCGGGGCTGCTGGCCGATTCCCAGATCGTGAGCTGATCGATCACGACATAGGGATAGATGCTGTAAGCCAGGCCGAGGAAGCCGAGCAGGAACACGCCGACCAACAGCACGAACGGCAGCCAGCACAGCGCGCCGCGAACGATGGGCTTGTCGAGCAGCACGCGCGCCGTTCCGAGAGCGATCGCGGTCGTGATCGGGATCACCACCAGCGCAATGATCTCGGGCAGGGAGAACCAGCGCTCGCGCACCGTCTCGCTGATCCACGGTGTGGCCAGCGAGATCAGTACCATGCCCACGACCACCGGCCACCAGGCCAGCTTGGCCCAGTGGATAGCCCTTTCCTGCAACTCGCCCTCGGTCTTCATGACCAGCCAGGCGGCGCCCATCAGCACGTAGGCTGCCGGCAGCGCGAGCGCGATGGCGCCCGCGAAGACGGGGTAGTTCCAACCCTCGCCGAAGCCGCTGACGTAGCGGCCGAGCATCCACCCCTGCGACACCGAGGCGAGCAGGGAGCCGGCGAAGAACAGGCGGTCCCACATGGGCTTGCGCGCGGCCTTGGCCTTGACGCGGAAGTCGAAGGCCACGCCGCGCAGGATGAGGCCGACCAGCATCAGCGCCACCGGCATGTAGAGCTGCGTGAGCACCAGGCCGTGCGCCTTGGGGAAGGCCACCAGCAGGATGCCGATGCCCAGCACGAGCCAGGTTTCGTTGGCGTCCCAGAACGGGCCGATGGAGGCGATGAGCACGTCTTTCTCGACGGCGCTGGCGCGCGGCATGAGCAGCCCGACGCCGAGGTCGTAGCCGTCGCTGATGACGTAGATGAGCATCGACACGCCCATCAGCGCCATGAAGATCACCGGCAGGGACTCGTCGAACGTCACGACTTGGCTCCCCCTTCGATCAGCACTTCGGCGGCTCGGCCCTCGGCCTGGTCCAGCGCGTCGGGTTGCGTCACTTCTTCCGGCTTTTCGGCCATGTACTTGAGCACGCCGATGTAGGCGACGATCAGTGCCAGGTACACCAGGACGTACATCGCAAGACTGCTGGCGACCATCGTGGCCGGCACGTCGGAAACGACATCGGCCGTGCGCACCAGGCCGTAGACGATGAAGGGCTGGCGGCCGATCTCCGTGACGTACCAGCCGGCGACGGTGGCCACCCAGCCCGAGAAGGTCATGCCGGCCAGCACCCACAGCAGCGGCCGCGGCAGCTTGTCCGGCGCCCAGCGAGCGCGCTTGGCCAGGCCCCAGCCGATCCAGCTCACGGCGAGCATCAGCATGCCCATGCCGACCATGACGCGAAAGGCCCAGAACACCGGGGCCACCGGCGGATGAGCGTCTGGAAACTCGTTGAGGCCCTTGATCTCGCCGTCGAAATCGTGGGTGAGGATGTAGCTGGCCAGGTTCGGAATCGAGATGCCGAAGCGGTTTTCGCGCCGCTCGGCGTCGGGCCATGCAAAGAGCATCAGCGGCGCGCCCTTCTGCGTTTGCCAGACGCCTTCCATCGCGGCGATCTTTTGCGGCTGGTGGTGCAGCGTGTTCAGGCCGTGCAGATCGCCGACGAAGATCTGCACCGGGATCAGCACAGCGGCGACGGTCAGGCCGACCTTGAGCATCTTGGCCGCCGATCGCCGGGCGGTGTCTTGCAGCAACTGCCAGGCGCTCAGGCCGGCGATCAGGAACGAGCAGGTCAATGCCGATGCGATCAGCATGTGCGTCAGACGGTAGGGGAAGGAGGGGTTGAAAATCACCTCGGCCCAGCTGGTGACATGGAAGACGCCGTCGATGAGCTCGTAGCCCGCCGGGGTCTGCATCCACGAGTTGAGCGCCAGGATCCAGAACGCGCTCACAGTCGTGCCGAAGGCGACGAAGAAGGTCGCCATCAGGTGCACGCGTTCGCTCACCCGCCCGTGGCCGAACAGCATGATGCCGAGGAAACCGGCTTCGAGGAAGAAGGCGGTGAGTACTTCATAGGCGAGCAGCGGTCCCGCCACGTTGCCGGCGCGCTCCATGTAGCCCGGCCAGTTGGTGCCGAACTGGAAGCTCATCGTCACGCCGCTGACGACGCCGAGCGCGAAGCTCAGCGCGAACACCTTGGTGAAGAGGCGGTAGGCGGCCAGCCACGCCGTGTCGTTCGTGCGCAGCCAGCGAACGCGGAAGAAGAGCAGCAGCCAGCCGAGTGCGATGGTGATCGTCGGGAACAGGATGTGGAACGTGATGTTGGCGGCGAACTGCATGCGCGCCAGGATCAGGGCATCCATCCGGTCGTTCCCTCCATCGCTGCTTGTCTCGTGAATCGGTCGGAGCGCCAGTATCCCGCGCCGGCAAGCGCGGCGTGGGCTCTCGCTCGCACCACCATAATCTGCGTCCGACCTGCGCCCGATCAAGACTGCGATGAACGATCGTCAAGACCTCGCCGGCAAGCGCCTCGTGCTCGGCCTCTCAGGCGGCGTGGCCTGCTACAAGGCGGCAGAACTGACGCGCCTGCTCGTCAAGGCCGGCGCCTCGGTGCGCGTGGTGATGACCGAGGCCGCGCAGCAGTTCATCACGCCGGTGACGATGCAGGCACTTTCCGGCCAGCCGGTGCTCACCAGCCAGTGGGACGCTGCCGAGCCCAATAACATGGCGCACATCAACCTGACGCGCGAGGCCGATGCGGTGCTCATCGCACCGGCCAGCGCCGACCTCATGGCGCAACTGGCTCAGGGTCGCGCCGACGAGCTGCTGAGCCTGCTCTGCCTGGCACGGCCCATCGAGCGCTGCACGCTGCTGCTTGCACCGGCCATGAACCGAGAAATGTGGGCCCACCCGGCGACGCAGCGCAATGCCGCGCAGCTGCGCGCCGATGGGGCGTTCCTGCTCGGTCCGGCCAGCGGCGCGCAGGCCTGCGGCGAGATCGGCGACGGCCGCATGCTCGAGCCCGACGAACTGCTCGAAGACCTGATCGCGGTTCTTTCGCCAAAGCCGCTGGCCGGCGAGCGCGTCCTGATCACCGCCGGCCCGACCTTCGAGGCCATCGACCCGGTGCGCGGCCTGACCAACCGGTCGAGCGGCAAGATGGGCTTCGCCATCGCCCGCGCGGCGCGCGAGGCGGGCGCGGAGGTCACGCTGGTCGCCGGTCCGGTGCCCTTGCCCACGCCGCGCGGCGTGAAGCGAATCGACGTGCAGAGCGCCGACGAGATGCTGGGCGCCGTGCTGCCGCAATGCGCGACGCACGGCATCTTCATCGCCACCGCGGCAGTGGCCGACTGGCGGCCCGCGCGGCTGGCCGAGCACAAGATCAAGAAGGACGGCAAGAAGGTCGCACCCGGCGTCGAGCTGACCGAGAACACCGACATCCTCGCCACGGTGGCGGCGCTGCCGAAGCCGCCGTACTGCGTCGGCTTCGCGGCCGAGAGCGAGCAGCTTGCGGCGCATGCCCGCGCCAAGCTCGAGCGCAAGCGCCTGCCGCTGGTGGTCGGCAACCTGGGCCCTGCCACCTTCGGACGCGACGATAACGCGCTGCTGCTGGTCGACGCGCACGGCGAGCAGGCGCTGCCGGCGGGCGGCGGCACGGCCGACAAGCTCGAACTCGCGCGTCAGCTCGTTGCCGAGATCGCACGGCGACGCGCGGCGCTCAGCGTTTGAAACTTCGCGGCGCTGCCGCCCTGGCTGCATGACGACCATCGACCTGAAGGTACTGGACCCGCGCTTGGCCGAGATGTTGCCGAGCTACGCCACGCCGGGCAGCGCCGGCCTCGATCTGCGCGCCTGCCTCGATGCGCCGCTCGTGATCGAGCCGGGAGCGTCTCATCTGATCCCCACCGGGCTTGCACTGCACATCGGCGACGCGGGCCTGGCCGCCATGATCCTGCCGCGCTCGGGCTTGGGTCACAAGCACGGCATCGTGCTGGGCAACCTGGTCGGGTTGATCGATTCCGACTACCAGGGCCCGTTGATGGTGAGTTGCTGGAACCGCAGCGACGCGGCGTTCACCCTGCAGCCGATGGAGCGCATCGCACAGCTTGTCATCGTGCCGGTCGTGCAGGCGGGCTTTCGGGTGGTCGCGTCCTTCGATGCGTCGCACCGAGGCGAAGGCGGCTTCGGCTCGACCGGCCGATAACGCGGCGCGCTCAGCGCGGCCGGGCGCCGCTTCAGTGCAGTTGCGTGGAGGGCGGCACGGTACTCAACACCGTGACCGTCTGCTGCGCGACCGAGCCGTGTTCGATCTCGACTTCGGAGGCGGCTCGCACATCCCGCACCTTCAGCGCCAGCACCAGCGCGATGCCGGCGAGCGGATGATTGCCGTCGAACACCACGTGGGTTTCGAAGGCCTCGGTGACGGTGTAGACCACTTCGTTCGGCATGCCCTGCGTGGTGGCGCCTTCGGGCACGCCGTCGAACTGCATGCCTGCTTCGATGTGCCCGCTGAACGCGCTGCGTTCCTCGAAGAAAACCAGTGCGGGGTCGTAGTCGCCGAAGGCATGTTCGGGCTCGAGGTGCAGGGTCGCCTCGAAGCCCTCGCCTTGGCCGATCAAGGCCTCTTCGACCTTGTTGAGCAGGTCGTCGCCGCCTACGAAAAACTCGACGGGCTCGACCAGTTCGTCGAACAGTTGACCGTGGGCGTCTTCGAGTCGCCAGCTCAGGCTGACGACGCACGGGGCGTCGATTTGCATGCGGAGATGATCGCACAATGACCCCATGGTGATGCCTGCGGACATCGATACGCCGACCCCTCTGTTGGGTCGTTTGAGCCCGCGCGTTTTCATGCGCCGGCACTGGCAGAAGAAGCCGCTGCTGATCCGCCAGGCGATGCCCGGCGTGCAGCCGCCGCTCGACCGCAGGGCGCTGTTTGCGCTGGCCTCGAGCGAGGCCGTCGAGTCGCGTCTGATCGTGCGGGGCGGCAATGAGGCGCCGGGCGGCTGGCGGCTGCGGTCGGGCCCACTCCCACGCCGCGCGCTGCCGCCGGTTTCGCAGCCGGGCTGGAGCCTGCTGGTGCAGGGACTGGACCTGCACGCGCCGCAAGCGCGGGCCTTGCTCGAGCGTTTTCGCTTCGTGCCCGAGGCGCGGCTCGACGACCTGATGCTGTCCTGGGCCAGCGATGGCGGCGGCGTGGGTCCGCACGTCGATTCGTACGATGTGTTCCTGTTGCAGGTGCAGGGGCGGCGTCGCTGGCGCGTCGGGGCCGTGCGCGACGCCACGCCCGAGCCGGGACTGCCGCTGAAGATCCTGGCCCGCTTCGAGCCGCAGCATGAGTGGCTCCTCGAACCCGGCGACATGCTCTATCTGCCGCCCGGGTGGGGCCACGACGGCGTGGCCGAAGGCGAGTGCATGACCGCCTCGATCGGCTTTCGCGCCCCCGAGCGCGCCGAGCTCGCCCGCGAGGTGCTCGGCCGCCTGCTCGAAGGCGACGACGCCGGCCCGCGCGTTGTGTACCGCGATGCCTCGCAGCCGGCCACCGCGGAGCCCGGCCGCATCCCTGCGGCGCTGCAGGCTTTCGCGGCCGACGCGGTGGCCCGTGCGCTGCGCGAGCCGCGCGCACTGCAGGCCGCGCTCGGCGAAGCGCTGACCGAGCCGAAACCGCAGGTGTGGTTTGCGCCCGGCGAGGTCGGGTCGCTAGAAGGCGGGGTCGTGCTCGACCCGCGCACCCGCATGATGTATGACGACGCCCATGTGTTCGTCAACGGCGAATCCTGGCGTGCCGGTGGGCGCGCCGCAAAGCTGATGCGCCGCCTGGCCGATGCGCGCAGCTTGACCGCGAGCGAACTTGCTCGCGCCGATGAGGCAGCGCGCGAACTGCTGATGCAGTGGCTGGAAGACGGCTGGCTGCAAGCGCTGGACGGGCCGACGAAGGAGTGACGGCGATGACATCCCAAGAGCTTGAGGACGAAGCGGCGCCGGCCTCGGGCGCCGACGAGATCGATTCGCGAGACGATTTCCGGCGCGCGTTGGTGGCCGCGATCGAAGCGGCCGCGCAGCAAGTCGGCGCGACGCAACTGTGGCTGTGCGATCCGGACTTTTCGAACTGGCCTCTCGGCCAGCCCGAGGTGGTCGAGTCGCTGGCACGGTGGGCCCGGTCGCACCGGCGCCTCACGCTGTTGGCCGCCGACTACCGCGTCCTGGCGCAAAGCGCACCGCGCTGGCACGCGTGGCGTCGTCAGTGGTCGCACATCGTGCACTGCCTGCAAGTGCATGAAGAAGTCGCCGCCAGCTTGCCCACGCTGCTCTTCGCCCCCGGCCTTCGGACAGTGCGCCTGCACGACCGCGAACGCCACCGCGGCCGGGTGCTCCACGCACCGCTCGAACTGACGCACTGCGGCGAATGGCTGGACGCGCTTTCGCAACGGGCCGAGGAAAGCCTGCCGGTCACGACTTTAGGACTGTAAGACTCGAGCCGGCGACGTCGAATCGGCGGGTCGTCGGACTACGGGTAAGTCCGAAGGGCCGGCTATACTTTTTGGCTTGGCTCGGACGTGGTTTCGCGTGCGAATCATGGTCGGAACGCGACGAATTCGGCGGGTTCCGCTCCTTTTCCGGTAGACCTTTGAACTTTCGATCTAGGACCTGTAAATGAACAAATCTCTCGTGCTGGCCGCCCTGGTTGCCGCCGCCGCTCTCGCCGCTTGCGGCAAGAACGAAGAAGCGGTCGTGATGCCTGCTCCGGCTCCCGTGGAAGCGCCTGCTCC